>NZ_ALPM01000043.1:0-60201 GCF_000294595.1 Arthrobacter sp. TB 23
CCCGCCGCGGTGATCATCGCCCTGCTGATCACCGCCACTTACACGGTCTACTCCGTGGCGCAGTGGAACCGGCTCGCTACCCCGTCCTGGGACCTCGGCATCTTCACCCAGCTGGCCAAGGCCTACGCCGGCTTCGACGCGCCGATTGTGTCGATCAAGGGTGACGGCTTCAACCTCCTGGGTGACCACTTCCATCCGCTGCTGGTAATTCTTGGTCCCGCCTACGCGTTTTTCCCCTCCGGCCTGACCCTGCTGATTCTGCAAAACATTCTGATCGGACTGTCGGTCCTCGTGATCGCTCGGCTAGGCATCCGGCGGCTCGGCACGGTGGCCGGCAGCTGCCTCGGCGTAGCCTACGGATTGTCGTGGGGTCTTCAGACGGCGGTGGCCGCGCAGTTCCACGAGATCGCGCTCGCCATCCTGCTTCTTGCGCTCGCTCTTGAGTCGATGATCATCGGGCGGCTGCGCACCGCCGTCGCCTGGGCTGGACTGCTGGTTTTCGTGAAAGAGGACCTCGGCCTGACGGTTGCCGCGATCGGGTTGGTCATCGCGTGGCGGTATCGGGACCGGATCGGGCTGTGGCTGGCGGCGTGGGGCGTCGGCTGGCTGCTGCTCTCCGTGGCGGTGATCCTGCCGCTCCTGAACACTGGCGGCCAGTACGACTATTCAGACCGGATCGACGTTCGCGGGATGATTGCTGACCCGGTTGGCGCGCTGGTCACCATTTTCTCGGCCAGCGCGAAATACGAAACGGTGTGGCTGCTGCTGCTGGCGGGAGGCTTCCTGTTCCTGAGGTCACCGCTGTCGCTGATCATGGTGCCCACCCTGGCCTGGCGTTTCGTCTCGGGCAACGATGTGTACTGGGGCCCGGAGTGGCATTACAGCGCCGTCCTGATGCCAGTCCTGTTCGCCGCACTGATCGACGCAATCGATACCTCCCGCAGATCGGGGCGGCGGTGGCTGCGCTCGGCTGACGCCGTCGTCGTCCCCGCGGTGACCGTCGCTGCCCTGTTGTTGCTGCCGAGCCAGCCCCTGGGCGAGCTGGCCGATCCGGCGACCTTCCGCCAGTCCGAACGGTGGGCGACAGCGCACCAGGTGATGGCTCAGATTCCCGCTGGTTCGACCGTGGAGACGGGGGTGGTGCTGATGCCGTACCTGGTCCCCGACACCGAGGTGTTCTGGCTGGGCAACGATAATCCGGCGCCGGAATACCTGATTGTCGACGACCAGGACTGGAGTTGGGGTCCCACCCACCCGGCCGACGGGGTGGCGCATGCCGAGGAAACCTACCCCGGGGAATCCTACGAACTCGTCTTCCAGGAGAACGGGTACCAATTGGTCAGGCGGATCGGCTAAACGCCGGTAGCCTTAAAGCATGAGTTCAGAGCTACCCTCGCCTCGCGACGACAACGACCCTTCGGTTACTGCCCGCCCCGCGGCCGCAGGGCCCGGCGCGACCCCGGGGCAGGGACCAGCCCGTAGGGAAGTCACGGTGCGCCGTGCTCCGCGCTTTGCGCCCTTCATGGGCCTTGGCGTGCTGGTGGGTGTTGTTATCGCAGCGATCGTCGCCTACGCGGGCCCCGGCGACCCCACCCTGACCCGCGAATCCATCTTCGGATTCTTCATCATGGTGTTTGCGATCCCCGGCCTGCTGCTCGGCGCGCTGCTGGTGCTGGTGCTGGATCGGATCAGCGTCCGACGCTCCAAGCGGGCAGTCGCCCAGCGCACATACGACGACGACCAGTTCCCCGAGTAACCGGTGGAGCCGCAGACCCCAACGCGTGAGAGAATGATGCAATGGTTCGCGGTGACGGAAATCTTTCCCATGACCTTCTTCCAGGCGAGAAGGGGCCCCAGGATGCCTGCGGCGTATTCGGTGTCTGGGCTCCCGGCGAGGAGGTAGCCAAGCTCGCCTACTACGGTCTGTACGCCCTGCAGCACCGCGGCCAGGAGTCTGCGGGCATCGCCACCAGCAACGGTGAGCGGATCAGCGTCTACAAAGACATGGGCCTGGTCTCCCAGGTCTTCGACGAAACCACCCTCAACACCCTTGAAGGCCATATCGCTGTGGGCCACTGCCGGTATTCGACCACCGGCTCCTCCAACTGGGCCAACGCGCAGCCGACCCTCGGTGCCACCGCCGTCGGCACCGTCGCCCTCGCCCACAACGGCAACCTGACCAACTCGGCCGACCTCTACCAGATGGTCCTCGCCCGCCACGGCAAGCCCCGCAGCGGCGAAATGGCCCAGGGAAACACCTCGGACACCGCACTGGTGACCACCCTCCTGGCCGGCGACGACGGCCGCTCCCTCGAGGAAACAGCCCTCGAACTACTCCCCAAAATCAGCGGCGCATTCTGCTTCGTCTTCATGGACGAAGGCACGCTTTACGCGGCCCGGGACCCCCACGGCGTCCGCCCCCTGGTCCTCGGTCGGCTGGAACGCGGCTGGGTGGTCGCCTCCGAGCAGGCCGCCCTCGCCACCGTGGGCGCCAGCTTCATCCGGGAAATCGAGCCCGGCGAATTCATTGCCATCGACGAGGACGGCGTCCGGACCCGCAAGTTCGCCACGCCCACCAAGGCCGGCTGCGTCTTCGAGTACGTTTACCTGGCCCGTCCCGACGCTGCGATCGCTGGCCGCTCGGTGTACGAGGCCCGCGTGGAAATGGGCCGGCAACTCGCCCGCGAGAACTCAGCCGAGGCCGACGTCGTCATCCCCGTCCCCGAATCGGGCACCCCTGCCGCGGTGGGATTCGCCGAGCAGTCGGGTATTCCGTTCGCCCACGGGTTCGTGAAGAACTCCTACGTGGGCCGCACTTTCATCCAGCCCAGCCAGACCCTCCGCCAGCTCGGCATCCGCCTGAAGCTCAACGCGCTGGAGTCAGTCATCCGGGGCAAACGGATCATCGTGGTGGACGATTCAATTGTGCGCGGCAACACCCAGCGGGCAGTGGTGCGAATGCTCCGTGAAGCTGGCGCAGCGTCGGTGCACGTCAAGATTTCCTCCCCACCGGTCCGCTGGCCGTGCTTCTACGGCATCGACTTCGCGTCGCGGGCCGAGCTCATCGCCAACGGTGCGGCAGTGGAGCAGATCAGCAACTCGATCGGCGCTGACAGCCTGGCCTACATTTCCGAAGACGGAATGATCGCCGCCACCGAGCAGCCCCGCGAACGCCTGTGTACCGCCTGCTTCACCGGCGACTATCCAATCGCACTCCCGGCTGAGGAACGCCGCGGCAAGAATCTCCTGGAACGGGTTGATCCCGCCGACAATCCTGGCTCCAACGGCTGCGATCCCGGGCCTGACAGCGAGTTCGAGGCAGTGCTGACCGACGAAGACAAGAAAGAACGGGTATGACCTCCAACTCCCCCATCACCTATGCCAGCGCCGGAGTTGACGTCGAAGCCGGCGACCGCGCCGTTGAACTGATGAAGGACGCCGTCCGGGCCACCCACGGCCCCCAGGTCATTGGTGGGGTGGGCGGATTCGCCGGACTCTACGACGTGTCCCGGCTCCTGACCTACCGCAAGCCTCTGCTGGCGACGTCGACCGACGGCGTCGGCACCAAGGTGGCCATCGCGCAGGCCATGGATATCCACGACACCATCGGGTTTGACCTGGTGGGCATGGTGGTCGACGACATTGTGGTGGTTGGCGCCGAGCCGCTCTTCATGACCGACTACATCGCGTGCGGCAAGGTTGTCCCCGAACGTATCGCCGACATCGTGCGGGGCATCGCCGCCGCATGCTCGGTGGCTGGCACCGCCCTGGTGGGTGGCGAGACCGCTGAACATCCCGGGCTGCTCGGAGAACATGAATACGACGTCGCCGGCGCCGCGACCGGCGTGGTCGAAGCGGATTCACTGCTCGGTCCCGACCGGGTGCGTGCGGGCGATGTCGTCATCGGGATGGCGTCCTCCGGCCTGCACTCCAACGGCTACTCGCTGGTCCGCCGGATCATCAACCAGGCTGGCTGGGCGTTGGACCGCCAGGTTAGCGAGCTCGGGCGGACCCTCGGCGAGGAACTTCTTGAGCCCACCCGCGTCTACGCCGCGGACTGTCTGGATCTGGCCCGCTTCCTGCCCGTTGCCAACGACGCCGGTGTGCACGGCTTCAGCCACGTCACCGGTGGCGGTCTGGCCGCCAACCTGGCCCGGGTGCTGCCGCACGGCCTGGAAGCAACGGTGGACCGCTCCACCTGGGAACTGCCTGCCATCTTCAAGCTGGTCGCCGAACTCGGTGCCGTGCCGCTGCCGGACCTCGAACGCACCCTGAACCTTGGTGTGGGAATGGTTGCGGTGGTGTCCGCGCCGGCAGCAGACGCCGCCATTGCCCGGTTGACCGAGCGTGGCGTCCCCGCCTGGGTAATGGGCCAGATTGCAGCAGCCTCCAACGAGTCAACTGACGGACCGGATTATGTGCAGGGCGCCAAGGGTGTCGACGGTGGATCGGTGCGCCTCGTGGGCCAGTACGCCTAAGCCCCGCCCGCTTTCGAGCACAAAAAAGTGGGGTACCCGCAGAATCGCCGTTGCGCAACGGCTATTTTGCGGTTACCCCACTTTTTTGGTGCAGTGACTCAACCAGTGCAGTGAATCAACCAGTGCGGCGTGATCCGCCGTCGTCCTCGTCGTCGTCCACATCTGCGTACTTGTCTTCGTAAGCCGAGTAGTCCGGTTCAACCGGCTCCATCGGATCCGTAGAACGTTTGGAGGCTCGCTCGCCCGGGCCTGTGAGCTCTCGCTGCAGTGCCGTGTAATCAGTCGCGGGGCTGAAGTACTTAATGTCCCGAGCCTGCTTGGTAGCTTTTGCCTTTTGACGGCCGCGCCCCATGGCGTGACCCCCTTTTGCGTCGATCCGGAGGTGGTCACTGGGGCCTTATCGGCCCAAGGCTGCAGCGAGGCCCCGGAGTATTTGGTCAGTTTGTCGTACCTATAGATTACATGCTTTCCCAGTCTCCGCGTGCGCCCTCCCTGCCGCCCGAAAATCGCCGATCTTCGTCAGTACACTTGGTGCTACCGGCTCCCGCCTACTGCAGCCGAAACTTGGCTAAAGTCGTAGCAGAGGAGCCTGCAGTGAGGGCGGACGCACAAGAACGTAGAAGGCAGGGCGGAACATCATGAGCGATCAGGAGCGCACCCCGCGGGACTCCGAATCCGATCCGGCACAGAGCGGCGCTGAAGAGCACCAATCCGAGCCCATTCACGTCGCTGAACCGCAACTGGTTGACCCGGACACTGTGCAGCTCAGCGACGCCGAGGTATCCCCCGAGACGGTCGAGCCGGAATTGTCGGTCTCCGCCGACGACGTCCAGCTGGTTGAGCCTTCCCTCAACCCGGCACGGATCAGCGAAGACACCGCACGCGCTGCATCGCTTGAGGAAATCGCCGCCGAAGCCCGCCGTGTCGAGCAGGAGGCCCTGGATGCAGGCCTGCTCGTCGCCGGTGCGGTCCCGACGGCAGACCCGACAACGAAGGCCGCTCCCGCCGGGACAGCACCCGCCGGCGGAGCAGCGGGCGACACGACCGACGGGGACCCGGAGGCCGCAGCCGACAGCACTGATGGCAATCCTGACGCCGTCGACGAGCCACATGACGCGGAACCAGCCGACGCCCCCGAGGACGCCGGGGACACGAAAGACACCGCTTCCACAGACTCCACAGACGAAGCGGTCGCACTGGCCAGCACGGACACCACCCGCGCCCTCCCCAACTTCGCCGCCGACGGAGACGCCCCGGAGTGGACTCCCGCAGCCACTGATGCGCAGCGGTGGGACCGCCTCTTCGAAACCACGGGCCCCGCTTCTGATGCCAGTCCAGCAGTTGGGATTGATTCCGACACTGACCTGGAAGCGGACGCCGACATTCCCAGCCCGGTCCCAGCAGCGGCAGCCGCCAGCACGGACCCAGCAGCCCTCCCCGCGGGAATGGGTGCGGCGCCGCCAACCAGCCCCGGCACCCCAGCAGCTCAGACCGGCCCGCAGGGCAGCTACCCCGAGCAGCCGTCCGAGTCCCCTACCGAACCCACCGGAGGCCCCTACGGGCTACCCCCGGCCGGCACCCGGCGTCGCGACGGTCGTCAGGCGGCCAGCAACGGCAAAAACAAGCGGGGTCTCCTGATCGGCGGCGCACTCCTGGGGCTGCTGGCCCTGGGTCTCCTGATCTGGGGCCTGGTCGCCCTCATCACCGGCCTGACGGCGTCGCCGGAGCGGGAGCCCATTAGCAACGGCACACCGGGTGCTGACGGGATCATCGCCGAGAACGTCCTGCCCCTGGACCTTGAAGAGGGCCAGTGCCTGCGGGACTTCGTGGACATCAACAGCACCTCAACTGTCGTGACCTGCTCAACACCCCACAACGCGCAGCTATTGGCCAGCGATTTCTACGCGGACGACGCCGAGTTCCCCGGTGACGACGCGCTGGCTCTCCGCGCGCAGCAGGTGTGCGACGGCGTCGACCTCGATGAAACCGCCGCAGCCCGCTACGAGAACCTCGAGCTCCTGCGCGTCACCCCACGCGAGGGCGCCTGGTCCGACGGCGACCGCCGGGTGGACTGCCTCGTGACCAGCGATGAGGGCAACGTCATCAGCGACACCCTGATCAACAACTAGCTCGTCTCGAGTACCTCGGCAGCAACGCTGAGGCCATCAGCATCAACCACCCGGTCCACCAGCACCGTATCCCCGTCGTTGATGGTTCCGGCCAGGATGCCCCGCGCCAGGCGGTCACCGATCTCACGCTGCACCAGCCGGCGTAGTGGCCGGGCGCCATACGCGGGGTCAAACCCGGTGAGGGCCAGCCATTCGCGGGCTGCGTCGGTGACGGTCAGGTTCAGCCGCCGCTCGTGGAGCCGGGAAGCGAGTGACTGCACCTGCAGGTCGACGATCCGGGACAGCTCCTCGAGAGTGAGGGCGTCGAAGAGAACCACATCGTCCAGCCGGTTCAGGAATTCCGGCTTGAAACTTGCGTTCACCACCGACATCACCGCGTCGCGCTTCGCGGAGTCCGTCATCGACGGGTCCACCAGGAACTGGGAGCCCAGATTGGACGTCAGCACCAGAATAACGTTGCGGAAATCGACGGTGCGGCCCTGCCCATCGGTGAGGCGGCCGTCGTCGAGCACCTGCAGCAGAATGTCGAAGACCTCGGGGTGCGCTTTTTCCACCTCGTCGAGCAGCAGCACGCTGTAGGGGCGACGGCGGACGGCTTCCGTGAGCTGACCGCCCTCCTCATAGCCGACATAGCCTGGAGGGGCGCCGACCAGACGGGAGACCGAGTGCTTCTCGGAGTACTCGGACATGTCGATCCGCACCATGGCGTGCTCGTCGTCGAACAGGAAATCGGCGAGGGCTTTCGCCAACTCGGTCTTCCCCACCCCGGTAGGCCCCAGGAAGAGGAAGGATCCGGTGGGCCGGTCGGGATCTGAAATCCCGGCGCGGGCGCGGCGGACCGCATCCGACACCGTCGTCACTGCCTTGGACTGCCCGATCAGCCGGGAGCCAATGACCTGCTCCATGTGCAGAAGTTTCTGGCTTTCGCCCTGGAGCATGCGCCCGGCGGGGATGCCTGTCCAGGCGGAAATCACCTCGGCGATGTCGGTGGCTGTGACGTCCTCCGCGACCATCGGCAGCGGAGTGTCCTCGGGTTCGGCGTCCTGCGCGGCGTCGAGCTCGCGCTGCAGGGTGGGAATTTCGCCGTACAGCAACCGTGAGGCCTGCTCAAGGTCGCCGTCGCGCTGGGCCCGCTCGGCCTGCGAGCGCAGGTCCTCGAGGGCAGCCTTCAGGTCACCCATCCGGTTGAGCCCCGCCTTTTCGGCTTCCCACCGAGCGTTGAGTGCTGCGAGCTTTTCCTTCTGATCGGCCATGTCGGCGCGCAGGGCGTGGAGCCGGTCCTGGGAGGCGTCGTCGCTCTCGCCCGTCAGCGCCAGCTCCTCCATCGTCAGCCGGTCGACTGAGCGGCGCAGCTGATCGATTTCCTCGGGGGCCGAGTCAATTTCCATCCGCAGCCGTGACGCCGCCTCGTCCACCAGGTCGATCGCCTTGTCCGGGAGGCGTCGACCTGAGATGTAGCGGTTGGACAGGGTAGCAGCGGCCACGAGCGCCGAATCGGCGATGGTCACCTTGTGGTGCGCCTCGTAGCGTTCCTTGAGGCCGCGAAGAATACCGATGGTGTCCTCCACGCTTGGTTCACCCACATAGACCTGCTGGAACCGCCGTTCCAGGGCTGCATCCTTTTCGACGTTCTTGCGGTACTCATCGAGCGTGGTGGCACCGATGAGGCGCAGCTCGCCGCGAGCCAGCATCGGCTTCAGCATGTTGCCGGCATCCATTGACCCTTCAGAGGCCCCAGCACCGACCACCGTGTGAAGTTCATCGATGAACGTGACTACCTGGCCGTTGGCGGACTTGATTTCTTCGAGGACTGCTTTCAGCCGCTCCTCGAACTCGCCCCGGTATTTGGCCCCCGCGATCATCGAGCCAAGGTCGAGGCTGATCAGGGTCTTGTCCCGCAAGGATTCAGGGACGTCGCCGGCAACGATCCGCTGGGCGAGGCCTTCGACGACGGCCGTCTTCCCCACCCCCGGCTCACCGATCAGCACCGGGTTGTTCTTGGTGCGGCGGGACAGCACCTGGATGACGCGGCGGATTTCGCTATCCCGGCCGATCACCGGATCGAGTTTCCCCGACCGGGCGATCTCGGTCAGATCGACGCCGAATTTCTCTAGCGCCTGGAAGGTGTTCTCCGGCTCCGGCGTGGTCACCCGCCGGTCGCCGCGAATGCCCGGCAGGGCAGCCGCAAGGGCTGCGCGTGAAGCGCCGGCGTTGTTCAGGATGGCGGCGGTTGAGCCGACCCCGGCAGCAATCCCCAGCAGCAGGTGTTCGGTGGAGATGAAGCTGTCGCCGAGCGTCTCGGCCTCCTGCTGGGCGGCCTTGATGGCTTGCAGGGTGTCGCGGGAGAACTGCGGCTGCGCCGTTGACGTGCCCGACGACGACGGGAGCGCCTTGATTGCGGAGCTCGCCCGGGTGCTCACGGCGTCGGGGTCGGACCCGGCGGCTTTGAGCAAAGCAACAGCGACGCCGTCACGCTGGTCCATCAACGCTTTCAGGAGGTGTGCGGGTTCGACCTGAGGATTACCTGCGGTCGAAGCATTCGTGGCTGCGGCGGACAGTGCTTCCTGGCTTTTGGTGGTGAACTTGGCGTCCATGTCTCAACCTTTCAAACAGCAATAACCTTAGAGTTGAGTGTACCCCGCTCAACTTGGCACAGGTGCGTGTCCGCAGCTGGTTCGCTGACAGCAGACAGGTCCTGCACCGGCCCCCAGTAGAGCACCGCCAGGCGTTGACTGGTAGGGCCCTAAGCCTCTCTTCCCTGAGAGACCCAGGACCGGTCGGCGCTGCGGTCACCCACCACCAGCGCAGCCGCGCCGTCCAGCACATCAAGGTGCGCGGCGGACAGCACCATGGCGGTGGCGCCGGCGTTTTCCTCGACACGTTCCGGCTTCCGGGTGCCGGGGATAGGAACTACTGGCAGCCCGAACCGGCGGCCCTGAGCGGCAAGCCAGGCGAGGGCAACCTGTGCAGCAGTGGCACCCGTGTCCGCGGCAACCGCTTGGACCGCCTCCACCACGGCTGCATTGGCGGTCAGTGCGTCGGTAGCGAACCGTGGCACCCGATGGCGGAAGTCGCCGTCGCCAAGCGTTGCTGCCTGGACTGTGCCGGTCAAAAAGCCGCGCCCCAGCGGAGAGTAGGGGACAAATCCCACCCCCAGCTGCGCAGCCATCGGAACCACGAACGTCTCGACGTCGCGGCTCCAGATTGACCATTCGCTTTGGACTGCTGCAATAGGGTGAACGGCGTGGGCTGCCTGCAGTTCGTCTGCGGTGACCTCTGACAGGCCGAGGTGGCGCACTTTGCCAGCGGTGACCAGCTCGGCCATTGCACCCACCGTTTCCTCGATCGGGACGCGGGTGTCCCGCCGGTGCATGTAGTACAGATCAATGGCGTCGGTGCCGAGCCGACTCAGGCTCGCGTCCGCTGCGTCCCTCACATACCGGGCGTCACCACGAATCCCCGAGTACCCCTGTGAGGGGCTGCCGATCAGCCCGAACTTGGTAGCCACTTCGACCTCGTCGCGTCGATGGCGCAGCAGCTGTGAGATCAGCGCCTCGTTGCTTCCTGCACCGTAGATATCCGCGGTGTCAATGAACGTGACCCCGATATCCACCGCATGATTCAACGTCGCCAATGCCTGACTCTCATCCAGGCCCCCGTAAACCTCGGTCAATGCCATGCCACCAAAACCCTGGGCACTGACAGTAAAACCGCTGGCAAGTTCAATCCGCGAAACTGTCATAGTCATAGTCATAACCCTTAGCCCTATGCGCTCCTGAATCAAGAGTTCGGTTGCAGATCGGTCACGAACCACTGATTCGCTGGTAATTTTGATTCTACGACTTGGGGGAGAAGACCAGGTTGGTAGCGTTGACAGGCCCGTCGCACCCTTACCCTCGCATAACCTGCACAGTTCAGTTGTAGTCCGACGCGGCGTCGATCAACGATTAGGCAGATGATGAGTCAAGAGATCAAAGCACGGCCGGACTCCCCCGGCGAGCCGAATTCAGAACCCAAAACCAGAGTCAACAAGACGGTCTTTATCGGCTCGGCCGTCGGCATTCTGGCAATCACCGTCTGGGCCATCGTCGCCCCGGTAAACGCCGCAGCAGTCATTGGCACCCTGGTCACCTGGGTGTCAGTCAATATGGGCTGGTATTACTTCCTGATCGTCACCCTCGTGGTCATTTTCGTTCTGGTCGCGGCGCTTTCCAGAGTCGGGAAGGTCAGGCTCGGGCCGGACCACTCCAAACCACAGTTCAGCATGTTCACCTGGGCTTCGATGCTGTTCGCCGCCGGCATTGGCATCGACCTGATGTTTTTCTCGGTGGCTGAGCCAATCACCCAGTACCTCGCACCACCCCAGGGCTCGGGTGAAACAGTTGAAGCCGCGCGACAGGCTATGGTCTGGACCCTCTTCCACTACGGGATTACCGGCTGGGCACTGTATGCCCTGATGGGTCTGGCTCTTGGCTTTTTTGCCTACCGCCACAATCTGCCCCTCAGCATCCGTTCGGCGCTGTACCCCATCTTCGGGAAGAAGGTGGAAGGTCCAATCGGACACACCGTGGATATTGCAGCGCTGCTCGGCACCATTTTCGGCATCGCCACGTCCCTGGGCATCGGCGTCGTGCAGCTCAATTACGGGCTGACCCTCATGTTCGGGCTGCCGGAAAACCTCGCAGTCCAGATCGGTCTCATCGCCGTCGCCGTCGTGATGGCAGTGGTTTCAACGGTGTCGGGGGTCGAAAAGGGCATCAGACGCCTGTCCGAGCTGAACGTGCTGCTGGCCGCCGCCCTCATGCTGTTCATCCTCGTCGCCGGCAAGACCAGTTTCCTGCTGGACGGGATCATCCAGAACACCGGCGACGTCCTCAGCCAGTTCCCCGGCATGACCATGGATACGTTCGCCTATGACCGTCCCGACGAGTGGTTGAGCTGGTGGACGCTGTTCTTCTGGGCCTGGTGGATCGCCTGGGCACCCTTCGTCGGACTCTTCCTGGCACGTATTTCCCGAGGCCGCACCATCAGGCAGTTCGTCCTGGGCGTGATGATCGTGCCGTTCACGTTCATCCTGCTGTGGATCTCGATCTTCGGTAACAGCGCACTGGACATTGTGATGGGCGGTAACGCGGAGTTCGGCGAAGTGGGGATGAACAATCCGGAGCGGGCCTTCTACGGACTGCTGGAACAGTATCCAATGGCTCCACTGATCATCGCGATTGCTACCTTCACGGGTCTGCTCTTCTACGTCACCAGCGCCGATTCCGGTGCGCTGGTGATGGCCAACTTCACCTCCCACCTCAAGGACGCCAACTCCGACGGCCCGAAGTGGCTCCGGGTGTTCTGGGCGCTGGTGACCGGTGCCCTCACCCTCGCCATGCTGTCCGTCGGCGGGGTCCTGACCCTCCAAAACGCGACGGTGGTAATGGGGCTGCCGCTTTCCATCCTGCTGCTGTTCATCATGTACGGGCTTTACAAGGCTCTGAAAGTGGAAAGCTCACGGATGGATAGTTACCGGACTTCCCTACCAGGGATCATCTCCAGCAGATCCGGTAGCGAAGCCCGCGGTGGCCGCAGTTGGCGCCAACGACTCGCCCACGTCCTGACCTATCCGGGACGCAAACAGGCCCAGCGGTTCATCGACGAGGTGGCCCTTCCCGCACTCCAGGAGGTTCACGATGAACTCGCCGCGCAGGGCGCCGACGTCACCCTGACCGCCGGCAACGCTGGTCCGGGTGGGGTTGGACAGGTAGACCTATCGGTCAGCCTGGGCAGCGAACGCGCGTTCAAGTACCAGGTCTACCCCGTGCAGTACGACACTCCGTCCTATGCGCTGAGGAGCGCCTCGACGGCGGACAAGTACTACCGCATGGAAGTCTTCTCCCTCGAGGGAAGCAACGGGTACGACCTCCTGGGCTACACCAGGGAGCAGGTCATCACCGATGTGCTGGATCACTACGAGACACATCTGGAATTCCTGCACAGCAACCGCGCCTCGCCCGGCAACACCGCAATCACCGAGGATCATTTGGCCTCGGACAACTGGGAATCCGATTTCACCAACCCCGAGGAGCGTTCATGAGTACCGCAACACTGTTTATTGATGGCACCTGGGTACCCGCTTCGGACGGTGGTACCCGGGAGATCCACTGCCCGGCTGACGGCGCACTGGTGGGCACGGTATCCGAAGGGACCGCCGACGACGCCGCTGCAGCCATCGCTGCAGCACGCTCGGCGTTCGACCGTGGCGAGTGGGCCGCCGTTCCCGCACCCGAGCGCGGTGACTTCCTGTTGAAGGTTGCTGCCCGCCTGCGGGAGCGCAAGGCCGAGTTTGCGCGCGCTGAAACCATGGATACGGGGAAGCGTCTGGTCGAGAGTGAGATCGACATGGATGACATCATTGGCTGCTTCACCTACTTCGGGAAGCTCGCCGGTCAGAACCAGGGCCGGCTGGTGGACCCCGGAAACGCCGCAGTGGTCAGCCGGATCGAGTACGAGCCGGTCGGCGTCTGCGCCCTGATCTCGCCCTGGAACTATCCGCTGCTGCAGTCCGCCTGGAAGATTGCCCCCGCGCTGGCGGCCGGCTGTACTTTCGTTCTCAAGCCCAGCGAGCTCACCCCCCACACCTGCATGCTCATGATGGACGTGCTGGACGAGCTCGGACTGCCCAAGGGGGTGGCAAACCTGGTGCTCGGCGCCGGGGCCACCGTCGGGGCGCCGCTCTCGGAGCACGCCGACGTCGACCTGGTCTCCTTCACCGGGGGGCTTGAAACCGGCAAACGGATTGCCGCAGCTGCATCGGCAACCGTCAAGAAGGTGGCACTGGAACTCGGGGGCAAGAATCCCAACATCATCTTCGCCGACGCCGACTTTGACGCTGCCCTGGACAACGCGCTGAACGCTGCGTTTGTGCACTCGGGACAGGTGTGCTCGGCCGGTGCCCGGTTGATCGTCGAGGAACCAATCGCTGAACGCTTCGTCGATGAACTGGTGCGGCGCGCACAGTTGATCAAGCTCGGCGGTCCCTTCGATGAGGACGCAGAAACCGGTCCGTTGATCTCCGCGGCTCACCGTGACAAGGTCACCAGCTACGTTGACAAGGGCGTCGCTGAGGGGGCGCGGCTGCGCTGCGGCGGCACCTGGGGCACCGGGGACCTGGAAAAGGGCTTCTACTACACCCCGACGGTGCTCGACCAGGTCAAGCGGGGCATGTCGGTGGTAGTCGATGAGGCCTTCGGCCCGGTGGTCACTGTCGAGACGTTCAACGGTGAGGAGGAGGCCGTGGCGATCGGCAATGACACCCATTACGGTCTCGCCGGGGCGGTCTGGAGCCAGGACGCAGGGAAGTCCCAGCGGATTGCCAGGCGCCTGCGCCACGGCACCATTTGGATCAACGACTTCCACCCCTACCTGCCGCAGGCCGAGTGGGGCGGGTTCGGGCAGTCAGGTGTCGGACGTGAACTCGGGCCGACCGGCCTAGCCGAATACCAGGAGGCCAAGCACATTTACCACAACATCGATCCGCAGGTCACCGGCTGGTTTGCGGACCGTAAAGAGGAGCAGTAACCGTGTCTGATCAAATAGCAGCGACTGGCCACTTCGAGAAGACAGCATTCGATTACATCGTCGTGGGTGGCGGTTCGGCTGGCGCCGCCGTCGCGGCCCGCCTGAGCGAGGACCCGACCGTACAGGTAGCGCTGGTCGAGGCGGGCCCCGACGACCGGGGTGTTGACCAGATCCTCCGCCTTGACCGGTGGATGGAACTGCTGGAATCCGGATACGACTGGGACTACCCCATCGAGCCGCAGGAAAACGGTAACTCCTTCATGCGGCATGCCCGCGCCAAGGTGATGGGCGGCTGCTCCAGCCACAACTCCTGTATCGCCTTCTGGGCGCCCCGGGAGGACATCGATGAGTGGGAAACGAAGTTCGGGGCGGAGGGATGGAACTCCGATACCGCCTATGCCCTCTACCAGCGGCTGGAAACCAACGAGGACGCCGGTCCGGACGCTCCGCACCACGGTGATGCGGGACCCGTGCACCTGATGAACATTCCGGCGTCGGACCCTTCGGGCAAGGCACTGCTTGACGCCTGTGAACAGGCTGGTATCCCACGGGTCCACTTCAACACGGGTGCGACGGTGATCAATGGTGCCAGTTTCTTCCAGATCAACCGGCAGGCCGACGGCACCCGCGCTTCGTCCTCGGTGTCGTATATCCACCCGATCATGGAACGGCCCAACTTCACCTTGCTTACCGGCCTGCGGGCGCGGGAACTGAGGTTCGACGCGGACAACCGGTGCACCGGCGTCGACGTCGTTGACTCCTCTTTCGGGCGGACCCACGCGCTCACCGCACGGTCAGAAGTGATCCTGTCGGCTGGAGCCATCGATTCTCCGAAAGTGCTCATGCTGTCGGGCATCGGCCCGGCGGAGCACCTCGCAGCGCACGGCATCGACGTCCGGGTGGACTCCCCCGGGGTGGGCGAACACCTCCAGGACCACCCTGAGGGTGTCATCCAGTGGGAAGCCAAGCAGCCGATGCCTGAAACGTCGACCCAGTGGTGGGAAATTGGTATCTTCACCACCACTGAAGACGGACTGGACCGGCCCGACCTGATGTTCCACTACGGTTCTGTACCCTTCGACATGCACACCCTGCGGCACGGGTACCCCACCACCGACAACGGGTTCTGCCTGACCCCGAATGTCACGCATGCCCGGTCACGCGGAACGGTCCGGTTGCGCAGCCGTGACTACCGGGACAAACCAATGGTGGATCCTCGCTATTTCACCGATCCCCACGACATGCGGGTGATGATCGCCGGTATCCGGAAGGCTCGGGACATTGTCGCCCAGCCGGCCATGGCGGAGTGGGCAGGACGTGAACTGTACCCGGGCGGGGACGTGCAAACTGATGACGAAATTGCCGACTATATCCGGAAAACCCACAACACTGTCTACCACCCCGCCGGTACGGTGCGGATGGGAGCCGTGGCCGATGAGCTGTCACCCCTTGACCCTCAGCTACGGGTGAAAGGCGTGACCGGGCTGCGCGTCGCAGACGCATCGGTGATGCCGGAACTCACCACCGTGAACCCGAACATCACCACCATGATGATCGGCGAACGGTGCGCGGATCTGATCAGGCAGGCCCGGGCGGAGTAGGGCCACGCACGCTCCGGGCCGGGCTTCCCCTAGCCGGTCCGGAGCGAGCTGGCGACCCGATTCCGGCCGGCCGCCTTCGCCGAGTACAGGGCGTCGTCGGCTTCCTTCAAAAGTTGTCCGCTGCTCACCGCATGGTCAGCGGTAAAGGTTGAGATCCCGGCGCTGATTGTCAGCACCCGCAACGGGTTGCCGGTATGCGCAATGGCCAGTGACTCAATCCCCGAGCGGATCCGCTCAACCGCAACCTCGGCGTCGTGCGCGCCCTGATCGGGCAGGATCAGCAGGAATTCCTCGCCGCCGTACCGGTACACACCGTCGGTGTCCCGTGACAGCCGGGTGAGAGTCCTGGCTACCGCCTTCAGCGCTTCATCACCCGCCGGATGCCCCTGCAGATCATTGAAGCTCTTGAAGTAGTCAACGTCGCACAGCGCCAGGGAATACTGTCCGCCGTAACGTTGGCTCCGGTTATGCAGGAGTTCGAGGTCTTCGGTCAGTTTCAACCGGTTGTCCACCCTGGTGAGCGGATCGGTTCTCGCCTGCCGGGTGAGTTCCTGCCGGTACTTTCCAAGCTGAGAATGCAGCGCGGTCACGCGGAGCGCCACCAGCAGTCGGGTGCGAAGCGTGAAGGGATCCAGCGGTTTGGTGACATAGTCGTCGGCGCCGGCTTCCATCCCCGCCAGCACGGCGTCCTGGGAGCCGAAAGACGTGAGCAGGACCAGGTAGGTGTAGGTGTCCTCCTCGGCGCTGCGAATTGCCTTACACAGTTCCAGCCCGTTCATGCCGGGCATCATCCAGTCGGTGACGACCACCTGGGGCTGATACCGCTGGAACAGGTCCCAGGCGGCGTCCCCGTTGGTTGCCGACAGGCACTCGTAGCCAGCCTGTTCCACCACGGCCTTGGCGACCATCAATGATCCCGGGTCGTCGTCGACCACCATCACCTTCACGGGGCTCCTCTCACGGAGTCGGCCAGGGCCAGGGAGACCAACTCCAGTTCTGCCGCCAGCTCTTCAATCCTTGCAGGGTGTGTCTCCGCGTCGGCAACCGCATCATTTTCGAGTTCGCCGCAGAGGGCCGCGACGCCGTCGGCGCCAATGTTGGCGGCAGCACCCCTGAGCTTGTGCGCCGCGTCCCGCAGCCCTGTCCCCTGTTCGATTGCCCGTCTAAGCGCGGCCAGATCGGCGGGGACCCCTTCAAGGAAGGCGGCTGCTGCAGCGGGCAGCACTCCCCACCCGTCGGCTGCGCCGAGCCCGCGGAGTAGCTCCAGCCGGGCTGGATCCACCACCTGCCGCGGTGTGGCAGCCGGACCGGGTTCCGCTGCTGCTGCCGCGGGCGGCGACGCTGGAAGGGTTGGCGCGCTCACCGCCGGCGCTGGCACGCCGGGGGTGTGCACCCAGCGCAGCAGAGTGGTCTGCAGCAGCGCCAGATCAACCGGTTTGGCGAGGTAGTCATCCATTCCCGCGGCGCGGCACCGTTCACGATCCTCGCTAAGCGCGCCAGCGGTCATGGCGATGATCGGCAGGTGCGCACCCTCACGGCCGCGGATGGCACGGGTAGCTTCGAACCCATCCATCACCGGCATGTGGCAGTCCATCAGGACCGCTGCGTAGGTTTCGTGGGAGGTAGCCTTCACCGCTTCGGCGCCGTCGCCCACCAGGTCCACCCGGTACCCCAGCTTCAGGAGCATCGATTCCGCGACCAGCTGGTTCACCGCGTTGTCCTCAACCACCAGGATGCGTACATTCGGACCATCCTGGGCATCCTGTAGCTGGACGGTGCGGGAGTGGATGGCTTCCGCTACCGGTTCAGCGTCGGTGTGGGTCATCAGGTGCATCAGCCGGTCGTAGAGCGCCGAGCTGCGAACCGGTTTAGTCAACCATTCAGACACTCCGGCAGCGGCGAGCCGGTCGCGGTCGATGTGCCCGATGGAGGTGAGCAGGATCAACCGGGTGGCGGCCAGCTCGGGGTGGCTGCTGATTGCCTCAGCCAGGTCGATCCCGTTGATATCCGGCATACGCATATCCAGCACCGCGATGTCGAAAGGCTCTCCGGCGTGGGCTGCTGCGGATAGTCGTTCCAGCGCCGCCTCACCGCTGTCGACGGCAGTTGCCTTCATCCGCCAGGACCCGAGCTGCGATTCGAGGACCAGCCGGTTGGTTGCGTTATCGTCGACCACCAGCACTTTCAGCTCGTCGAGCAGACTGGATTCGGGTGCTGCGGGGACCAGGGATCCTTCCAGCGGCAGCGTGAACCAGAAGGTGCTGCCCGCCCCCAGGGTGCTGTCGACCCCAATGGTCCCGCCCATCGCCTCAGTCAGCCGACGCGAAATGGCGAGGCCCAACCCCGTCCCCCCATACCTGCGGGTTGTTGAAGCATCGGCCTGCGCGAAGGATTCGAACAATCTCTCGTGGTCGGCGGCCTCCACCCCGATGCCCGTGTCCTGCACCTCAAACCGGATCGTTGGCCGTCCGTCACCGGATGCGTCGGCTGGGTCCTCGCGATACACCCGGATGGCGATCTCTCCGGCCGCGGTGAACTTCACCGCGTTCGAGAGCAGATTGAGCAGCACCTGCCGGATCCGGCCGGCGTCGCCAATCAGCTGCGCTGGCACCTCGGGGAGGCAGTATGCAATCAGTTCCAGGTTCTTCTGCCGCGCACCCTCCGCGAGGAGGCCAGCGACCTCGTCGATGAGGGTGCGTGGGTCAAAGGATTCCATCTCCAGGTTGATCCGGCCGGCTTCGAGTTTCGAGAAGTCGAGGATGTCGTTGATCAGCAGCAGCAGGGACTCGCTGGCACCCTTGACACCCTGGGCATACTGCCGCTGGGTCGAATCCAGTGGCGTATCCAGCAACAACCCGGTCAGTCCGATCACCCCGTTCATGGGGGTCCGGATTTCGTGGCTCATGGTCGCCAGGAATTCGGATTTCAGCCGGGTCGCCTCGAGCGCGGCTTCCCGGGCATTGAGCAACTCGGTCTCCGCCGCGCGTCGTTCGCTGATGTCCTGAGCAATTGTCGCCAGCCCACGCATCACCCCATCCGTGAACACCGGGGATATGGTCATTGCGACCTGCACTACTGAGCCGTCGCTGCGTAAACGCTCCGTTTCGAAACTATGGCCCTCACCGCTGGCTGCCACGAGTGCCTGCGCGGCGTCATTCGCTGCATGTGCCGACGCCGGGACGAAGAAACCCTTGTCCCGGCCTATAGTTTCCGCCGCTGGATACCCGAAAACTCTTTCCGCACCGGGATTCCAGCTGACGATCTTGCCGTCGGGAGTGCAGCCGAAGATGGCGTCCGACGACGACGTCACGATCGCGCCGAGACCCTCCAGTTCCGCTGTGCGCGCGGCCACCTGATCCGCCAATCCGCGGGTCAGCGTGACGTTCTCAACGACGATCAGGACCTGGCGGATCACCAACAAGACAAGGGCGACGACGCCGATCCCCAGCTGGACCGGATACGTACCGTCGACTGCCGTATATCCGGCGACGACGATCGCGACCACCACTGGAGCGTAGGGGACCAGCTCCAGGGCGACGGCGTAGCGGTGCCGGTCGGCGCCAGTTCTTGGCCGGCGCGGCACCAGGGGTGCGACGGCGATCAGCGTGAAGGCCAGCATCCAGCCGATCGTGAGCGGTGATCCGGTGACGCCGGTGACGCCCTCGAACGTGAGCCGTACGTACACGCTGTCGGTGATGGCCAGCACCAGCAGGCCGCCGCCCATGCAGAACCACCGGAGTCGGTCGCCGACCGGCCGCCGAATCCCCAGCACGAGCACCAGGGAAATGATGATGACGTCCACCACCGGGTAGGAGGTAGCGGTGAGCTGGCCTTCGACCCCCTGGCTGGATGACCGGTGGGCGGGGCCGAGGACCGTCGCCCAGCTGATGAACAGGACGGTTGCTGCGATCACCCCACCGTCCAGCAGCGTATGGAGGCCGGACACCAGCGTTGCTGGCGGCCGGGGGAAGAAGAAGAGGGCGGCTGTTGCCGGTATGGCGTAGCCAATGAACCCAATGTCGGCTATCGAAGGAAAGGGATACAGGTGGTCGCGGGTCACCCCGAAATAGGTCCAGGCCGCCATGCCGCCGAACCAGACGAGCGTCGCCGTCGCCAGCAACCACCAGGCTTTGGCGGATTCCTTGTCGCGGCGTGCGGCGACGGCGCAACTGACGGCGGCCGCCAGGCTGAAGAGGAGGAGGCTGATGTTCCCGACATGCTGGGCCAGATCTTCGCCGCTATTGGCGACCAGGTAGCTCCCAACGGCTGCTGCCACGGCCAGCCCAGCACCTGCCAGCCACCACAATCCCGCGCCCGCTTCCGTCGGCGAATACTGCTGGTCGTCAACGACGGAAGTGCCCACGGGGATCCTTTCAGAGCGGCTCGGCAGCTCCGTGCTTCGATAACTTCTAGTTACTCTAACCTCTGGTCGGGTGCTCCCCGGCACTTCGACCGCAGTGTCATCCGAATGTGACTGCCGGTGGGACCTCGACGACTCCGCGGGTACGTAATAATGACTCAATGGGGAACTTCACACGTCACACAGCTGTCCTGACCGTTGCAGCTCTTGCCCTCGGTCTCACCGCCTGCACCGATGACCGTCCGACAGCGAACGACGCCGCCGCGGCCTTCGCCGAAGGCCTCAGCACCCTCGATGTCGCCGGCTCCGCGTTCACCACCGGGTCGGTGGAGACGGTCAATGCGGACCTTGCCGCCATCACCGCCGCCCTCGACCCGCTGACGCCGTCGGTCTCCGTCGGCGAGGTGGAGTCCGCTTCCGAAGACCAGGCCACCGCGCAGTTAAACCACGTGTGGGATGTGGATGAAAGCGATGAGGACTGGACCTACTCCACCACCGTCGAGCTGTCGCGAACCGACGACGTGTGGCAGGTCGTCTGGGATCCGGCTGTCGCAGTTGAGGGGTTGGCTGCCGGCGAAGTATTGGCGACCTCGTCGGTCCCGGCGGCCCGCGGTGACATCCTCGGCGCCGACGGTCAGGTGCTCGTGACTGACCGTCCGGTCCTCCGGATCGGTCTCGACAAAACCCAGCTCGAGGAAGAGCAGCTCGCAGGATCCGCGCAGGACCTCGCCGGCCTTGTCGGAGTGGACCCGGCGGCCTTCACCAGCCAGGTGGAGGGGGCGGGTCCGGAGGCTTTCGTGGAGGCGATTGTCCTGCGCGATGACGCCTCACGCACCATAACGGATGACGAGCTCGACGCCGTTCCCGGCGTCCTGGCCCTCCCTGACGAACTTGCCCTCGCCCCCACCCGCACCTTCGCCAGGGAGCTGCTGGGGTCGGTGGGCCAGGCCAGCGCGGAGCTGATTGAGCAGTCCGGCGCCGAGCTGGAAGCCGGGGACGTCACCGGGTTGTCCGGCCTGCAGTTGCAGCACAATGACCAGCTGGCCGGCACTCCCGGCCTGACCATCACGGCGGCCCCCGCTGAGCCGGCCGACGGCGTCGAAGCCCGGCCCCTCTTCGAGAAGGATCCGGTGGCTGGTGAGCCCCTGAACATTACCGTTGATCAGTCGCTGCAGGCCCTTGCCGAGGAGGTGCTTGAGGAGGAACCGTCGGCGTCGGCAATCGTTGCTGTGCGTCCCTCCACCGGTGAGATCCTCACGGTCGCCAATGGCCCCGGCAGTGCCGGTCTGCAGACCGCACTGTTGGGTCAGTACGCCCCCGGGTCGACGTTCAAGGTTGCCACCTCGCTGGCCTTGCTCCGCGAAGGGTTTACCCCGGAATCTTCCACCCAGTGCACCGAGGAACTGGTGGTCGATGGCCGGTCCTTCAACAACGCCAGCACTTACCCTGCAGCGTTCCTTGGCGATATCCCGCTGTTGCAGACCTTCGCCCAGTCCTGTAACACCGGTTTCATTGCCACCCGCGACGTCGTTTCGCAGGAAAAACTGGCGGCCGCCGCTGCAGATCTCGGCGTGGGGGTCGAAGCGTCGATCGGTATTCCAGCGTTCTTCGGTTCGGTGCCCGAAACTGCAGAAGGCACCGCCCACGCTGCGTCGATGATCGGCCAGGGGGAGGTCCTCGTTTCGCCCCTGGCCCTCGCCGTCATGACTGCGAGCGTGGGGGCAGGTGAACGTGTTACCCCGACCCTGCTCGCCGACGATCCGGCCGGGAATGTCACCGGGGCCGACTCGTCGCCGTCGCCGGCGGGGACGCCCGGTGCACTCACCGTCGAGGAGGCGGGAACGCTGCAAACCCTGATGGCCGCCGTCGTGGCCGAAGGCGGCGCCACGGTGCTGGCCGATGTGCCGGGCGATCCGGTGCTCGCCAAGACCGGTACCGCCGAGTTTGGTAACGAGGACCCACCGCGGACCCACGCGTGGATCGTTGCGTTGCAGGGTGACCTCGCGGTCGCGGTGTTCGTTGAGGAAGGCGACCTGGGCTCGACGTCCGGCGGGCCGCTGATGGCTGCTTTCCTGCGCGGCGCCGCGGAGTAGCTAGCGGAGTTGCGGGACCCTGGTACCGCGCGTCTCGACGATTTCCTTGCCGAGCGGTGTCAGCGAAACCGGGATCATCTTCAGGTTCGCGATGCCGAGCGGGATCCCAATGATGCTCATAAACATGGGAATGGCGGTCAGGACGTGCCCGATGGCCAGCCAGATGCCAGCGACAACAATCCAGATGACGTTGCCGAGCGTCGACAGGGTTGATGCTCGGCCGCCCCGGTCCACTATCGTGCGGCCGAAGGGCCAGATGGCGTAGGCGGCGATCCTGAAGGATGCAATGCCGAAGGGGATGGTCACGATCAGCAGGCAGCAAATCACACCGGCGAGGACGTATCCCAGGGCTAGCCAGATGCCGCCGAAAATCAGCCAGATGACGTTCAGTATTGCGTTCATGGTTTCAATCTTCCTTCATTGCGCACGTTGGGTCCATGGGCGGCCCTCCCGACAAACAAACAGTGCCCCTCCCGCATGGGGAAGGGCACTGTTTGTTTGACGACGGTTCAGCGTCTACCAGCTAGGGCTGCCAGCTAGTTGCTGCGGCGATCGTTTGATGCAGGTGCAGTGGCACGGCGCGGCCCTGACGGGCGACGTCCGGCACCGGTCGACGGGGTGTGGTTGCGCTGGTTGCCTGGCTCCTGCTTGGCCCCTGATGTGCCGGAGCGGTGAGCGGACTTGCCCTGCGGAGCGACGTCGGCTGCCCGGGCGCCACTGGCGGGGCGACGGGTGCGGTTACCGCCACCGTTGCCTGAACCGGCTGGACGGTCGTCGTCGCGACGGCGTGCGCCGCCGGTGGTTGCGCCAGCCGAAGCGCCGGTCTGGCCGCCGAAGCGGGCTCCGCGGGGCTGATCCTGCCGGCGGTCTGACCGGTTACCTGGCTCGGCTGCAACGCGTCCGCGTCCACCACGTCCACCGCGGCCACCCGTTGACGGTGCTGCCGTGCCGCGGCGCTTGCGCTGGGCATTGGCTCCAGTGGAGGTACCGCCCCCACGCTGTGCCTCGCGGGATGCGACCAGCGACGCCCGGGTGCGGGGGTCAATCTTCTCCGCGACATCACCGATCAGCTTGCCGACCAGCGGTGAGGTGGCTTTCACGTTCTCGAAGGCGACGTCAACGCCTGCGGCGCGCATCAGCTTCTGCACCTCGGACTTCTGCTCCGGCAGGGTGATCGTGACGACGGTCCCTGACGAACCGGCGCGGGCGGTACGGCCCGAGCGGTGCAGGTATGCCTTGTGTTCGGTGGGTGGGTCCACGTGGACCACCAGTTCGACGTCGTCCACGTGCACACCGCGGGCGGCGACGTCGGTGGCGACCAGAACGCGCACGTCGCCGGAGGAGAACTCGGCGAGGTTCCGGTCACGGGCGTTCTGCGACAGGTTGCCGTGCAGATCGACGGCCGGGATGCCGGCGTCGGTCAGGGTCTTGGCCAGTTTGCGGGCGTGGTGCTTGGTACGCATGAAGAGCAGACGACGTCCGCTCCCTGAGGCGAGCTGAACGATCAGCTGCTTCTTCTGGGTCTGGTCGCCGACCAGCAGCACGTGGTGCTCCATGGTGGTCACCGAGGCCTGAGGGTCATCGACCGAGTGGGTCAAGGGGTTGGTCAGGTACCGCTGCACGAGCTTGTCCACGCCGTTGTCCAGGGTGGCCGAGAACAGCAGGCGCTGGCCTTCCTTGGGCGTGGTGTCCAGGAGCTTCTTCACGACGGGAAGGAAGCCCAGGTCAGCCATGTGGTCCGCCTCGTCCAGGACGGTGATTTCCACGGCGTCGAGGGTGATGAGCTTCTGGCGCATCAGGTCCTCAAGACGGCCGGGGCAGGCGATGACGATGTCGACGCCGGCGCGGAGCGCCTTCTCCTGGCGGGCCTGGGAGACGCCGCCGTAGATGACCGTGGTGTTCAGCCCGAGCACTGTGGCCAGCGGCTCAATGGTGGCGTTGATCTGGGTGGCGAGCTCGCGGGTCGGGGCGAGGACCAGGGCCAGGGGGCGACCGGGCTTCCGGCGGTAGGCGGCTTCCTGCTCGGCGAGCCGGGCCACCATGGGCAGCGCGAAGGCGAGGGTCTTACCGGAGCCGGTGCGGCCACGGCCAAGCACGTCGCGGCCAGCCAGGGTGTCCGGCAGGGTTTTGACCTGGATGGGGAACGGTTCGGTGATTCCCTGGGCAGTAAGGGTTTGGACCAGCGCCTTGGGCACACCGAGTGCAGCAAAAGTAGTCATGTAGGTACACGAACTTTCTTTTCATCTTCCCCACGAATCGGTTGACGCGAGGGGTTCGCCGAAGAAAAGTCAGACAGTGTCAACCGCGCTCACAATGTTGGGAGCTCAAATGCGGGACAAAAGAATGCGTTCATCGACGCAAGCTGCGATCGTTTTCCAGCACAGTTGAAGTGATCCCAACCAAGCCGACACGCAGACAAGTACCCCAACTCTATCAGCGAAAGCTGTCCTGGATTTGCGTTGGGGGCGGTTTGGCCGTGGACTGTGGGTGGAAGTGACTGACACCACAGCTATCGGGGGGCCCATGACACACTCCGCTGAGACGGTACTCGCCGAAGCTCACGGCATCCAGGACGACCTGGTGCGCCTGCGCCACCGTCTGCACCAGGAGCCGGAGATCGGCCTGCAGTTGCCCCGCACCCAGGAGAAGGTGCTCGAGGCTCTTGACGGCCTGCCCTACGAAATCACCCTGGGCCGGGACACCACCTCGGTGACCGCTGTGCTCCGTGGCCAGGGCGCCTACTCATCAGCCGACAAGCCGGTGGTCCTCCTGCGCGGAGACATGGATGCCCTGCCCGTCCAGGAGCAGACGGGAGTGGGGTACACCTCGACTATTGACGGGGCCATGCATGCGTGCGGCCACGACCTGCACACCTCGATGCTCGCCGGTGCCGCCACCCTCCTGGCCGAGCGGCGGGCTCAACTCGCCGGCGACGTCGTCCTCATGTTCCAGCCGGGAGAGGAAGGGTTCGACGGCGCAGGGGTGATGATCCGCGAGGGAGTGCTCGAGGTGGCCGGGCGGCTGCCCGACGCCGCATATGGGCTGCACGTCATGTCGGCGCTGGAATCCAATGGCCGGTTGGCGACGCGCCCCGGCACGCTGATGTCGGCGTCGGATGGGCTCTCGGTGACCGTGCATGGAGCCGGCGGGCACGGCTCCGCCCCGCATCTGGCGAAGGATCCCATCACCGCCGCAGCGGAGATGGTGACCGCCCTGCAGGTGATGATTACCCGGCAGTTCAACATGTTCGATCCGGTGGTGGTGACCGTTGGGGTGCTCAGGGCCGGCACCAAACGCAATGTGATCCCCGAGTCGGCCATGTTTGAGGCGACGGTCAGGACGTTCTCGGAGGCAAACCGGGAAAAGCTGCAGCACGTGATCCCGCGGCTTCTGGCGGGCATTGCCGCCGCCCACGGGGTTGAGGTGACCGTTGACTACTCGACCGAATATCCGTTGACCGTCACCGACGACGACGAGACGGTGCGGGCGGAATCGGTCATCGCCGACCTGTTTGGCTCGGAACGGTACAGCAGAATGGCCCAGCCGCTGAGCGGATCGGAGGACTTCTCGCGGATCCTGGCAGCGGTACCGGGCAGTTTCGTCTTCCTGTCCGCGGCGACGCCCGGCTCCGACCCGCTGAAGAGTGCCTTCAACCATTCTCCGTATGCGACGTTCGACGACAATGTGCTGGGCGACGGTGCAGCCCTGTACACGCAGCTGGCGCTGGCGCGGATCGCCGAACTGGCCGCCGTCGTGAGCTGACTGGGGCCTCCGCCCGGCGCGAGGTGCGCTGCCAGTGCTCCTCGCCTAGGGTGGAAATAACGACTAGAGGAGCACTCAATGAAAAAAGTCCTACTTGTACTGACCAGCGTTTCCGAACTCGGCGACACCGGCGAGAAGACCGGCTACAACGTGGCCGAGGCTGCTCACCCATGGAAGGTTTTCAAGGATTCGGGTCACTTCGTTGACTTCGCTTCCATCAAGGGTGGCGTCCCGCCCCGCGACGAGGTCGACACATCCGACCCGATCCAGGTGGCCTTCACCGAGGACGAGACCACCAAGGCCGGCCTGTACAACACGGCACGGGTCGACGTCGTTGATCCTTCGCAGTACGACGCCGTTTACCTGGTCGGCGGGCACGGCACCATGTGGGACTTCCCGGACAGCGAGGGCCTGCAGAAGCTTGTTGCCAGCGTGTACAACGCTGGCGGAGTGGTCGGAGCCGTTTGCCACGGCCCCGCAGGCCTGCTGAACGTAGAGCTGGAGAATGGCCTGCGCCTGGTCGAAGGCAAGCGCGTTGCGGCGTTCACCAACGATGAGGAAGTCGCCGCCGACAAGGACAAGATCATTCCGTTCTTCCTGGCTGACCGCCTTGAGGAGCAGGGTGCCACCCATGTTTCGGCTGGTGTCTTCGAGGAGAAGGTCATTGTCGACGAGCGTCTGGTGACCGGCCAGAACCCGGCCTCCGCCGGCGGGGTTGCCAAGGAGATGGAGAAGCTCCTCGCGGAGGTCATCCACCAGGAGAAGGCCGAAGAGCAGGACGAGTCCGAGGCTCTGCGGGCCGAGAAAGACGCTGAGAAGGCGGCAGCGGCCGCGGCCGCCGAGTCGGACCACTAGGCTCCCTCATTTCGGGCCCCGTTTTCCTGGGGCCCCGTTATCTGGTGCCGCGTTATCTGGGACGCGCCCGCTGAGAGTGTTGGATTGACCCGCTTGTGCGGGGTCGTTCTGACACTCACTGCGGGCGCGTTTCGTTCGCTTGGATACGCTTAGAACAATGAGCACTAACCCAGCAGCCCCCACTCCACCAGCCGAGCAGCACCTGTCCCAGCCGGTTTCCTTCGTCCGGAGGGGATCGCGCCTCCAAGGCCGGCGCCGCCAGGCGTGGGCGGAACTCGACGGCTTCGTGGTCGACGTCCCACGCAGCACCATGGCCGACACTTCAGTGGATCCCGAGTACCGGTTCGACGCCGCAGCCGAGTTCGACCGTGACGCACCCCTCGTCGTCGAAGTCGGTTCAGGCCTCGGCGAAGCGATCACCCACGCCGCCGAGCTGCAGCCGGACTTCAACTTTCTGGCGCTGGAAGTCTACAAACCGGGCCTCGCCCAGACCCTGCTGCGGATCGAGCAGAAGGGGCTCACCAACGTTCGGATCGCGCAGGCCAACGCCGCCGAGGCCCTCGCCACCATGCTGCCGGAAGGATCCGTCAGCGAACTCTGGGTATTCTTCCCCGACCCCTGGCACAAAACCCGCCACCGGAAGCGCCGCCTGGTCAAAGCGGACTTCGCCGACGTCGCGGCACGAGTGCTCGCACCGGGCGGCCTCTGGCGGCTGGCAACCGATTGGTCCGACTACGCCGTGCAGATGCGCGACGTCCTGGACGCGTCAGATGATTTCACCAACGCGCACGACGGCGAACGCACCGGCGCGGACAGCCCCCTCACCCAGGTGTGGGAAAGCGGGGTGGAACTGGTGGTCGGCGGAGCCCCGGTCAGGGAAGGGAAAGACCCCGTCAGCACCGGAAACACCGGAGTCAATGAGGGAATCGACACCCGCGGCGGGTGGGCCCCCCGCTTTGACGGCCGAATCCTCACCAGCTTCGAGAACAAGGCCCACGAGGCCGGCAGGATGATCTTTGACCTGACCTATCGTCGGGTTTAGGCGAGCGATGACCCCGCCCGCGATGTGGGACGGTCATGCAAAAGGGAGCCGAGCGTATAACCGGATGCTCTGGGCCCTGTTCTTCGCCGGAGTGGCTACCTTTTCCCAGCTGTACTCGGTGCAGAGCGTGCTCACGAGCATCGCCGACGGCTTCTCCATCTCGGCGGCGCAGGCAGCTCTCACCGTGTCTGCCGCCACCATCGGCCTCGCGCTGGCGGTCATCCCCTGGTCCTGGGTAGCCGACCGGGCAGGCCGCAAACGCACCATGACCTGGGCCATCAGCGCCGCCGTCGCCTTCGGGCTGTTGGTTCCCCTGGCACCCACCTTCGAGCTGATGCTGGCGCTGCGGTTCCTGGAGGGCACAGCCCTCGGCGGCATCCCCGCCATCGCCCTGGTATACCTCAACGAGGAGGTGCAGCGGTTACACGCCGCCGTCGCCGCGGGGACGTATGTTGCGGGGACCACCATCGGTGGGCTGTCCGGGCGGCTGGTGGCGGGCCCGGTGGCCGACCTGTTCGATTGGCGCGCCGGTGTACTGGCCGCAAGCCTCATGGCAGCGCTGGCGGCCGTGGCCTTCGTGTGGCTGGCCCCCGCGCCGCGACGATTCACCCCCGTGGTCAGGGGGATCGGACCGAAGCTGTCTGAACGGATCGTCCACAACCTCAGGTCGCCGAGGCAGCTCGGCCTCTATGCCCAGGGATTTTTGCTGATGGGCGGGTTCGTCGCGGTGTACAACTACCTCGGCTTCCGGCTTGAGCTCCCGCCATTCGGCCTCCCCGTCGCGGTGATCAGCCTGCTGTTCCTCGCCTACCTGGCCGGAACCGTCACCTCCCGGGTGGCCGGAACCCTGGCCGTCCGGTTTGGCCGGCTTCGGGTGATGCTGGCCGGGATCCCGGTGATAGTCATCGGCCTGCTGATCACGCTCACCGATTCGCTGCCCCTGATTGTCGTAGGTCTGGTGATTTTCACGGGCGGGTTCTTCACCGTTCACGCGGTGGCTGCCGGGTGGACGCCGCGACTTGCTGCGCTGGGCAGCGCCCAGGCGTCGAGCCTCTACAACTTCTTCTACTACGCCGGTTCCAGCCTGATTGGCTGGATCGGTGGATTCTTCTTCGGCGGTTTTGGCTGGGCTGGCGTTGTTCTCTTTGCCAGCGCGCTGGCGGTCGTTGCCGGCCTGCTCGCGGCGACAACCCTCCGCGGCGCGCCAAACCACTAGCCCACCAGATCACCCCGCCCCCCTCTTGCGCACAGACTGGTTTGCGTGACAAACTAGTTTGCGTAATCGGTTACGCGTAGTCCAGACCAGGGGGGAACCAAATGATTACTCAAGCACCCGACGGCGATCAGCCGCTCGATCTCCACAACGCTCTCCGCGTGGTGAAGAGCGCCGAAGACACTGCTCGTCGTGAGCTCCGCGGCAATGAAGCCCTGCTGTATCTGGTCTGGGGGCTTTCCTGGCTGCTGGGTTTCGGCACCCTGCATGGCTCCCGCTTCGGGTGGCTACCGCTCAGTCATGAGCCCGCGCTAGCCATCTTCGGCGTCTTCCTGCTAATCGCCATCGTGATCACGATTGTCACTACCGGCCGTTACAGCCGTGGGATCCGAGGGCACAGCGCGTTCCTCGGCGCCATGTACGGCGTTGCCTGGGCGCTGGGGTTCCTCGTCATGGGCACGTTGAGCGGAATCATCGCCAACGTCGTCGACGACTTCTGGGTCCGTGGCATGCTGATCAACGGCATCGCGATTCTGATTGTGGGACTTCTTTACATCACCGGCGGAACCACCTTCAACGATAAAACCCAGTCCCTCATGGGCGTCTGGTTCCTGGTCATCAACATGGTGGCGTTGCTGAGTGGGTCCGAGCACTATCTCACCGTGTTCTTCATCTTCGGTTCTGGCGGCTTCCTGGCGGGCGCCGCGGTGGAAACTGTCCGCCGTCGTCAGCAAAGGCAGCTGACCCATGCCTGAGCTGGACCCCATCATCCATGCCGAGGCCCGCCTGCGAGCCATCACCACTCTCAACGAAGTCGGCGAGCGGGACCGCATTGCCTTCACCAAGCTGCGCAAGATCCTGGACATGACAGCGGGCAATCTGTCGACCCACCTGCGCAAGCTCGAGGAGGCGGGGTATGTGGAGATCACCAAGACCATTGAGGGGCGCACTCCCGCCACCTATGTCGCTATCACCGTCAAGGGTAAGGCGGCTTTTGCCGACTACCGGAAGGCCCTGCAGGACCTCCTCGCAGGACTCTCCTGATCATTCGACAGGAGCCACAGTGACCCGCTTTTCCTGACCCGCGGGTGGAATACCAGCGGCAATACCGGTTGGGAATTGCCGGCTGGCGTGTGGCACAGGTCTCACGGTAAACGTTTTGGTCTACAGTGATCTGTACGAAGCGCATTGAGGGGAGCAACCGTGGCGTCTAGTGATGCTTTCGTCAAGCCTGTCGGAATCGAGGATGTTGCTCGAGCGGCCTCCGTGTCGATCACGACCGTCTCTCACGCCTTGAGCGGCAGGGGCAAGGTTGCTGAATCCACCCGGAAGCGCGTGCTGGAGGTCTCCCGCGAACTGGGCTATGCCCCGAACCGGATGGCCAGCGGGTTGAGGAGCAGGCGTTCACAAATCGTCGGCCTGGTATCCGACGACATTGCTACTACACCGTTTGCCACCGGTGTTGTCCTTGGCGCCCAGGATGCCGCGTCAGAGCGCGGCCAGCTTCTGGTGGTCGTGAACTCAAATCGCGATAGTGACATTGAATCAAAACAACTTGCCGCGCTCCTGGCCGCCCAGATTGACGCTGTCGTCTATGCACGAATGTTCCATGAGGATTCCAGCGAATTACCTCCGGAGCTTGATCGAATCCCGTCGGTGCTGGTGGACACTACCGACAGCCGCGGGGAGCTTCGCTCAGTGGTTCCCGATGAGGAGCAGATCGGTCGGCTGGCTACCGAAACCCTCCTGTCCGCTGGCCACACTGCCATCGCTCACCTCACGGTCACCGGGGCCGGGCGCGGCAAAACCGGGCGGGCAACGGGGTACGAGGCGGCGATGCGCGACGCCGGCCTGCAGCCCAGGGTCTTTACCGGCCAGGATACCGGCACCTCGGAATCAGGCCGTGTCGCCTTCACGCAGATGATCGAGTCGGCTTCCCAAGATGTCACCGCTGTGTTCTGTTTCAACGATCCGATGGCGATGGGCGTGTATCAGGCGGCCATGAGAATGGGTGTGAGTATCCCCGCGGATCTTTCCTTCATCTCCGTGGACAATTTCGAGCCGGTCGCCGCGGCGCTACAGCCGGGCCTGACAACTGTCGAGTTACCCCATTACGGTATGGGGAGGTGGGCAGTTGATGCGGCGCTGGCGGAGATGATACCGGAGCGACCCGCTGCCCCGTTGGAGACCCGGCTGCCGGGCAAGCTGGTGACCCGAGAGTCGATTTCAGCGCCTCGCGTCGGGGACCTATTCCCGCGCTAGCCGATACACCGTCACGTCTGCACCCACAATGGTCCATGACTTCTCCAGCGCCGCCATCGGTGCGGCGAACACGCCGGCCCGCGAACAAACTTCGACCACGGGCCCGTCGACGATGATGCGAATGTCGCCCGCCCACGGGAAGCTGTATTTCTCATTCTGCAAACAGACCGCGAGATGAGTTGAACCGCGCTCGAAGGAGAGCACCGCGGCATGGTCCTGCCTGATTTCGAAATGGTTCTCAGCCGATGCAGGCCAGAGGATGTCGTACGCCGAACCAGGTAATGTGTCCGATCGACGTCTGTCGGGGATTTGATAGTTATCAAGGTCGGGATGGGGCGTGAGCATCAACGAATCATCCTCGATCGAAATGCGATACGGAATCGAGTGAGCACCCATCCACTCCGTGCCAGCAATCTCACGGAGCCAGAACATCATGCAGGGCTTGCCCTCGGCGTCCTGGAAGGTTGTTGCCGCGTATGGCGAGGGCCCGTAGCTGAGTCGCCGCCAGGTGCGCACGGTGAAGACGCCGTCGGCGAAGTTACCGAGGGCGTAGACGACGTCGACGAGGACGTCGTCATCCCACACGGAGACGATGAGCGCATGCTGCCCATCAATTTCCACGATCTGGGGGCACTCCCACATGGCTCCGCTCCATAGCGGACGGTTTTCATTCGTCGAACGGCTGAGTACAGGGCCATCCTCGCGCCAGGTGACACCGTCAGTGGACGAATATCCCAGGGCGCCAGCCCGGCCATCCGCGAAGGCGGCACCAACAATCATGTGCCAGCCGTCAGCTGAGCGGATGAAGGACGGATCCCGGAAAGCGCTCAGACTCTCCACCACCGGCGGGGACAGCACGATGGGACCCTTTTGCCACTCAATCCAGTCATCGTCAAGGGGGGTCGCCGTCCGCACCGCACCCAGCGCCGGATGGTCACTGGTCACTGACGTATAGAAAATTGTCGGGGTTCCTGCTGCGTCGATGATGAGCGAGCCGGACCAGACACCGTCGTCTCCTTCCCCGGGCACCAGGGCAGGCTTCAGTTCCTCGAGGGAGAACAGGTCCGGGCCGCTGGCGTGGCCCCAGGAACACCCCAGCCCCCAAGCCGTTTGCCCAGGGACGTACTGGAAGAAATGGTGGTACCGGCCGTTGGCGAAGGTGATCGCATGGGGATCGTTGATCCACCCCTGCGAGGTGAAATGAAACTTTGGACGCGGCAGCGCAGGGGCAGGTTCCATGGTTCTCCAATCGTTATGTTCCTGAGACCTAAAACGTTTTGTCTTTGGGTGTGACTTTGATTACAGTCGTTCAACACCAAACGTTTTGGTTATAGTACTCGTCATTGAAAGGACGAAGCGATGAAGCTTCCTAATAAGATCGCCGGCTCACTGACTGTCGCAATAGCGCTCGCCCTCACCGGTTGCTCCGGCGGCGGCGGCGGCGAGGATGGCGGTGGCGACGCCAAAGAAATCACGATTCTGGGCGCGTTCACCGATGTGCAGGCCGCAGCGTTCCAGGCGGATCTCGACAAATGGTCGGAAACGTCTGGCGTCAAGGTCACCTACGACGGCAACACCGACTTCCAGACGGCCGTCGTCTCGCGTGCCAGTGCCGGAAACCCACCCGATATCGCGATCTACCCCCAGCCCGGCGTCCTTAAGAGCCAGACCTCCACCCTGTACCCGCTTGAGGACCTTGGCATAGACGTCGCCGCGATTACGGCCGACCAGGCAAATGGACTGGGCACTATCGCCCAGGTTGACGGGAAAACCTACGCACTGCCCTACTCCATCAACGTCAAGTCACTTGTCTGGTACAACCCGAGTGCCTTCGAAGCGGCAGGCCTCAGCATCCCCAGCACGGATGAGGAATTGACCGAACTGCAGTCCACCATCATCGACGAGGATCTCGGTTCGCCCTGGTGCGTGGGGATGGAATCGGGTGCAGCCACCGGCTGGGTTGCAACAGACTGGCTCGAAGAGTACGTGCTGCGCTACGGCGGCCTCGAGGAGTACAACGCCTGGATTGCAGGCGACGTGACTTTCGACAGCGATCTCGTGAAGAAGGCTGGCGAAAAGGTGGCCAGCCAACTGTTGGAAGAGGGAAAGATCAACGGCGGCGGTCCCGCTGCTGCGACGACATCCTTCCAAACCGCCGGCAACCAGCTCTTCGCTGATGGCAAGGACAACGGCCAGTGCTTCATGATGCGTCAGGGTTCATTTATTTCTGACTTCTTCCCCGATGAAATCAAATCCCAGATCGAAGCGGGCGACCTGTCCAACATCGACTTCTTCCAGCTCCCCTCCCCCGAAGGCACCGATGCAGCGATGCTTGGTGGTGGAGACCTCGTCGGAGCGTTCACCGACTCAGATGAAACCAAGCAGGTCATCGAGTACCTCGTGGGCAAAGATTTCGGCACCAATGGATACGCCAGCCAGGCAATCTTCCTTTCCCCGCACAGTGACTTCGATGCCTCGAACTACACCTCGGAATTCCAGAAGAAGGCACAAGACCTCCTCGCCGAGTCGTCAGTCTTCGGCTTCGACGCCTCCGACCAGATGCCCGGAGAAGTTGGCGCAGGAACCGAATGGACGCAGCTGACCAACTGGTTCTCAGGCCAATCCTCCATGGAGGAAGCCTTCACCGCCATCGATGCCTCCTGGCCAGACCGATAACCACCTCCCAAGCGGCCGGGGGCCGATATTTGGTCCCCGGCCGCCTCGGCTCATCCTCGTAGAAACGTCAGGTGGTCCAAGCGATGCCCATCTTCAGCGCACTCATCTCCGTGGTCCTCGGACTCGGCATATCACTACTGATCTTCTGGAGCCTGAACTGGCTCGTCGAGCAGTCAAACAACAAGTGGAAGTCCCGGCTCCTGCCGTACGTCTTCCTAGCCCCCGTCTTCGTGCTGGTGGCAATATTCCTCCTCTACCCGGCTCTGCGCACCATCGTGCAGAGCTTCACCCAAACCAGCCTGAGGCGTGGTGAGGGCGACACTTTCGTAGGTTTCCAGAACTACCAGGAGCTGCTGACCGACCCAGGGTTTCTCGGTGTTCTGCTCAACAACCTGCTGTGGGTCCTCGTTGTCCCTGCAGCTACGGTTGTGATCGGTCTTGCCGTTGCGATCCTCACGGACAAGTTGGGGAAACGCCGGGAGACCACCTTCAAGGCAATGATCTTTGTGCCCATGGCCATCAGCGGCGTCGCAGCCGCGGTCACCTGGAGGTTCATCTACTTCTACGCCCCTCCCGGCAATCCGCAAATCTATCTGCTTAACTCGATCTGGACGGGCCTCACCAATCAGGATCCGGTGCCTTGGCTGACCCTGGACGCGGGTCGTCTCAACAGTTTCCTGATCATGTGCATCGCTATCTGGCTTTATGCCGGCTTTGCCATGGTGCTTCTCTCAGCTGCCATCAAGGCCGTTCCTGAAGAAACCATCGAAGCAGCCCGGTTGGACGGGGCCAGCGAACGACGCGCCTTTTTCCTCGTCATTGTCCCGCAGATTCGCGGCACGATCCTGGCGGTCTTCGTCACCGTTGTCATCTTCGTCATGAAGATCTTCGACATCATCTATGCAATGACCGGAGGCCAGTACAACACCAGCGTGCTTGCCGTGGACTTCTACTCGCAGCTCTTCAGCTTCCAGAATCCCGGCAAGGCTGCCGCTGTGGTCATCCTCCTGATGATCGCTGTGGTCCCCCTCATCGTTTATCAGATCCGCAGCTATAAGGCGCAGGAGGAACTCCGATGACTCTCATCCCTACCCCGGTCGTCGACGAAACCAAAGGCCGAACAACCGTCGATGTCCACCGGAAGAAGCGGCGCCTCAATGCAGCAGGCGAAGCGCAGAAGCCCCACATCATCACCACCCTGATCATGGGGGCCATCGCCCTGATCTGGCTTTTCCCCTTGCTCGGACTGCTCATCACGAGTTTCCGCACCAAAGCCGGGGTCGACGCGACCGGATGGTGGACTGTCTTCGTCGATCCTTTCGGCCAGGGGTGGACGGGACAGAACTTCGTTGATGCGTGGGCCGCTCTCGATGTTGGAACCACGTTCTGGAACTCAGTGGCCGTTACCGTTCCTGCCACCGTGCTACCGGTCATGATCGCGGCGATGGCGGCCTACGCCTTCACCTTCTTTCAGTTCCGCGGTAAGGAAATCTACTTCGGCATCGTGCTGGGGCTGATGGTCGTTCCGGTTCAGCTGGCCATCATCCCCGTCCTCCAGCTGTTCGTCCGGTTCGGCGAAATTACCGGGATCCAGATCATCGGTCAGTACCCGGCAGCGTGGATCGTGCACGCAACGTTCGCGATGCCGCTGGCGATCTACATGCTCCGAAACTACATGCAGACCCTGCCCAACTCACTCATCGAAGCAGCCAAAATCGATGGGGCCAGTCACTTCCAGATTTTTTGGAAACTGGTTGTCCCGATGTCCGTTCCAGCCCTGGCATCATTCGCAATCTTCCAGTTCCTCTGGGTGTGGAACGACTTCCTCGTCGCCTACATCTTCATCCAAAGCGGAGATAACGCCGTGATGACACAGGGGCTGTACACACTCCTGGGTCAATACGGGCAGGGCTGGCAGCGCGTCGCGGCAGGTTCCTTCATCACCCTCGTCGTGCCTCTGCTCATCTTCTTCGGACTGCAACGGTTCTTCGTCCGCGGACTGACGGCCGGGTCCGTGAAGTAAATCCTCGCGGGTGCAGCGCGTGGGCCAGGTTTGACCAGCCGCAGGCACTCAACGCAGCAACCGCAGCGCAGTTGACGCAGAAAAGTCTGGCCGCATCGAGGAGTGTGCGGCCAGACTTTCGTCATCCGAGGACCTACCCCGGGCCAGTCGCTGTATTATTTTCTGGCCGCCTGTACATCCGCGCGCATCCTCATCAGGTGCCACCGAGTAATAAGGAGAACTGTGCCGACCACCGCTTCAGGTCTGCCTGATGACCATTTCCAAAAACAGTTGCTGTCCGCGCGGCGGCCTGCGACGTCGGATGCCGACTGGCAGTCCTTTGAGGCGCGGTTCGACCGGGAATTCTCCCGATTGCGATCGCTGTTTCACCGCATCTACGGGCCGGCGGCGGACGCCGAACTGCTGCAGGTGGTACTCGACGCCGCCGCGTCGTGGCAGGACCGCCCAGCGGATCTGAAGGGCATCGACGCCTCCCGCGCCATGACCCCGGACTGGTTCCAGTCCCACCGGATGCTCGGTGGTGTTTGTTACGTGGACCTCTACGCGGGGAACCTCGCCGGCCTGCGCGAGCGGATCCCCTACTTCCGGGAACTCGGCTTGACCTACCTGCACCTGATGCCACTGTTCGCGGCACCGGCAGAGAACTCGGACGGAGGGTATGCGGTCTCCAGCTACCGCGACGTCGATCCGGCGCTGGGCACCATGGACGATCTGGCGGCCCTCGCCCGGGAACTGCGCGACAGCGGCATCGCCCTCGTGGTCGACTTCATCTTCAACCACACCTCGAGCGAGCACGCCTGGGCCCGCAAAGCCATCGCCGGGGACCCGGAGTACAGAGACTTCTATCTGATCTACCCTGACCGGGAGATGCCCGACGCCTATGAGCGGACCGTCCGCGAGATCTTTCCCGATGACCACCCAGGGTCGTTCGTCCAACTCGAGGACGGACGATGGATTTGGGCTTCCTTTCACTCCTTCCAATGGGACCTCAACTACCGCAACCCACGCGTCTTCCGGGCGATGGCCGGGGAGATGCTGTACCTCGCCAATCAGGGCGTGGACATCATCCGGATGGACGCCGTTGCCTTCATCTGGAAGCAGCTTGGCACCACCTGCGAGAGCCTGCCCGAGGCGCACCTGCTGCTGCAGGCCTTCAACGCGGTTTGCCGACTCGGCGCGCCATCCCTCCTGTTCAAATCCGAGGCGATAGTGCACCCCGACGAGGTGGTGCAGTACATCGACCCGGGCGAGTGCCAGCTCAGCTATAACCCGTTGCAGATGGCCCTCATTTGGAACTCGCTCGCCACCCGGGAGGTCTCCCTGCTCGCCCAGGCCCTCGAACGCCGGCACAGCATCCCGGCGGGCACAGTGTGGGTCAACTATGTGCGCAGCCACGACGACATCGGCTGGACCTTCTCCGACGAAGAGGCCGCCGAGCTCGGCGTCAATGGGCATGACCACCGCCGGTTCCTCAACGCGTTCTACGTCAACCGGTTCCCCGATAGCTTCGCCCGCGGAGTCCCTTTCCAAGACAACCCACGTACCGGGGACTGCCGCATCTCCGGCACCGCGGCATCCCTCGCCGGGTTGGAAGCAGACGACGACGCCGCCGCTGTTGCACGTATCCTGCTCATCCACTCGATCATCCTCAGCACCGGCGGTATCCCGCTGCTCTATCTGGGCGACGAAGTCGGTCAGCTCAACGACTACTCCTACCTCGCGGATCCGGCCAAGGCCGGCGACAGCCGCTGGGTGGGCCGACCCGCCTACCCCGCAGACCGCTACGCGACCCGAACAGACCCCGGCACGGACGCCGGGGCGATTTACACGCGGCTGAGACACCTCATCAAGGTGCGGAAGCAGACACCAGAATTCGGCGGCGGACAACTCGTCCCGTTCAACACCAATAACCCGCATGTCCTCGGCTACCAGCGCCCCGGCCTGCTCGACGGTGAACCCTCGACCGTCGTCGTCTTCGGTAACTTCGCCGACACCCCGCAAAAGATCACCGCTGACACCCTCTCGGGTCTTCCCGACACCGCGCTGGAACTCATCACCGGCGAACGCTGCCGCCTGCACGCACCCCTGACCCTGGAACCCCACGGCGTGCGCTGGTATCGAACCCCATGATCCCTTTTCTGAAAGAATGTGCAATGCCTATCCACTTATCAGCGGCGGACACCAGCGTAGTAATCGACGCCTCCGGACCCGGCGTCCCGACCATCCTGCACTGGGGGCCGTCCCTGGGAGCCTTGAACGAGCAGCGGCTCTCAGCACTTGCGGCATCTCTGGTGCCGCAACGCGTCTCCGGGGGCCTCGATGTCCCAGCCCAGCTGTCGGTCATTCCGCAGGAAGCGTTTGGCTGGCAAGGCACGCCAGGTTTCACCGGCCACCGGCAGGGGGCGAATATCTTTCCCGCGTTCCGCCACGTTTCGCTCGAGCAGACAGAGGTTGCTGGCGGGCAGGAGGTGGTGTTCACCGCTGACGATGAGGTTGCCCGCCTTCGCGCTACCGGGTCGATCAGCCTCACCGCCGGCGGTGTTCTGCGTCAACAGCTGTCGGTGACGAACACTGGTGACTCCGACTACGAGGTACGGTCGCTGCTGGCATCCGTGCCGTTGCCCGATTCAGCGGTCGAGGTGCTGGATACGACGGGGCGGCATCTGCGCGAACGGAGCCCCCAGCGCCACCTGCTTACCCAGGGAAGCTATCGCAGGGAAAGCCGGCGCGGTCGACCCGGCGCTGACGCCAGCCTCGTGCTGGTCGCTGGCACCCAGTCCTTCGGATTCGAGACAGGTCTGGTGCACGCCATACATCTGGCCTGGAGCGGGAATCATCAGCTCAGCGCCGAGAAGACTCCGACGGGCCAGGCATTCCTCAGCGCCGGGGAACTGCTGCTCCCGGAAGAGATCGTCCTCGCGCCAGGCGAGACGTACACAGCCCCGCTGATGATGGCGTCCTGGGGGCACGGCCTCAACCAACTGTCCGCCCGCTTCCATGACGAGGTCCGTTCCCGCCCCGCTCACCCCTCGTCCCGCCGCCCCGTCACGCTTAACACCTGGGAGGCCGTGTACTTCAACCACGACCTCAACCGCCTTACCCGCCTTGCCGACAAGGCAGCCGCCCTGGGCGTGGAACGGTTCGTCCTGGATGACGGCTGGTTCGATGGCCGCCGCGATGACACCTCCAGCCTGGGCGACTGGTTTGTTGACCCCGAGGTCTGGCCCGACGGTCTCACCCCGCTCATCGATCACGTCCGGGGCCTCGGCATGGAATTCGGCCTTTGGTTCGAACCAGAGATGATCAACCTCGACTCCAAGCTCGCTGTGAACCACCCCGACTGGATCATCCAGGCCGAGGGGAGGCTTCCGGTCCCGGGCCGCCAGCAGCAGGTCCTGAACCTCGCGAACCCGGCCGCCTACGACTACATCCTGGAATGCATTGACACGATCCTGAGTTCCCACGACATTTCCTACCTCAAGTGGGACCACAACCGGGACCTGCTCGACGCCGCAGACGCTTCCACCGGTCACGCAGTCGTCCATCAGAACGTCGCTGCCGTGTACCGGTTGATGCGCACGCTCAAGGACCGCCACCCAGGGCTGGAGATCGAGAGCTGTGCCTCCGGCGGAGCCCGCGTGGACCTCGGAGTTCTCGACCAAACCGACCGGATCTGGACCAGCGACTGCATCGATCCCCTCGAGCGGCTGACCATCCAGAAGTACACCGGACTTCTGGTACCTCCCGAACTCATGGGAATGCACATCAGCGGTCCGACCTCCCACTCCACCGGTCGAACCCATACCCTGCCCTTCCGGGCAGCGACAGCGATCTTCGGTCATTACGGCATCGAATGGGATATCTCCACACTCACCGCGACGGAGACAGCACACCTCAAGGGGTGGATCGACCTCCACGTCCGGTGGCGGGACATCCTCCACACCGGCATCGTCGTTCACGCGGATCTGCCGGATCCGGCGATGGACCTGCGCGGAACGGTCGCCTCCGACCAGTCCGCGGCCCTGTTCGCCTACTCGCTCACCGCCTCCAGCGCGTCCTACCCGCCGGGGAAACTCACCTTCCCCGGCCTTGACCCGGACCGCTCCTACACGCTGCGGCTCGCCAGCCCATACACGTCCCTTCCGGGCAACGGCCAGTCACCCCTGGCCTGGGCCGAAGCAGCTCTGACCGGCACGCCACTGGAGTTGACCGGGGCCAGCCTCGCCCATGTCGGCATCCAGGCACCCGTCCTGTTCCCCGAGCAGTCCATCCTGATCGAACTTCATGCGACCGGAAGCCTTGGCGCAGCTGACTGAACCAGGCGGGCGCTTCACCCCAGGCTGTCACCCCAGGCTTCACCCCAGGCTTCGCCCCAAGGAAAGCCTGGGGTGACAGTCAAGCGATGCGGGCGGCTCCTGCGCCGGGCAGGACGCTGAAGATGACCGGCGCCCGGAAACGGGCAGCGGAGAAGGCATCCTCGACGGCCGCCCGGATGGTGGGTACATCGTCGACGGCTACAAGCGCGATGGCCGCGCCGCCGAAGCCGCCGCCGGTCATGCGGGCGCCCAGTGCGCCGGCGTCGAGGGCCGCGTCAACGGCCGTGTCCAGTTCGGCACAGGAAATCTCGAAGTCGTCCCGCATCGATGCGTGACTGGCCACCAGCAGCGGGCCGAGCGCAGCGGGTCCCTCGCGGGTGAGGAGCCGGACGGCTTCCTGAACCCGCGCGTTTTCCGTCACGACGTGGCGCACCCGGCGGAACGTCTCCTCGTCGAGGACACCGGCAGCTTCGGCCAGGTCTTTGACTGATAGATCCCGGAGAGCGGGAACGCCCATCAGCTTGGCACCGAGTTCGCAGGAGCGGCGACGCGCCGCGTACCCGCCNCGGTGGAATGCGAGTGGCTGACGCGGGTGTCGATCACCAGCAGTTCCAGCCCGGCGGCCTCGAGGTCGAGGGGGACGAGCTGGGACTCGCCGGAGCGGCAATCAAGGAAGACGGCGTACCCGGCCTCGCCCAGCAGTGACGCCGACTGGTCCATGATGCCGGTCGGCGCTCCCACCATCCGGTTCTCCGCCAGTTGCCCAATAGCAGCAAGCTCCTGGTGGGATGCCCCCGCCTGAGCGAGCTCGTTTGCCGCGACGGCGACGGAACACTCCAGTGCGGCGGAGGAGGAGAGCCCGGCTCCCACGGGGACGGAGGAGTCGACCAGGAGGTCCATGCCGGGGCAGCGGTAGCCCGACTGTTCGAAGGCCCACAGGACACCGAGCGGATACGCAGCCCAGCCCTCGACACCGCCTTCGGCCAAGTCGTCGAGGTCGGCCGTGACGGCGTCGTCGTCGGGGGCGAAGGTGGACGCGACCCGCACCCACCGGTCCCCGCGGACAGCGGCCGCCACCGTCGTCGAGTGCCGGATGGCGAAGGGCAGGACGAAACCCTCGTTGTAGTCGGTGTGTTCACCGATGACGTTGACGCGTCCCGGCGCTGCCCACAGACCATCGGGTTCAGTGCCGAACCGGTCGGTAAAGGCCGCCGCGAGGTCGTGCGGGGTGGAGGTCATGCGTGGTCCTTCCGGGCTGAAACGGCAGCAGCGTTAGTGGCGGGCGTGGCGCGGCGGAGTGCCTCCGCGACGGTTTCCGGGGTGGTGTCATTGATGAAGGCGCCCATCGCGGCCTCGGAGCCAGCGAGGAACTTCAACTTGTCGGCGGCCCGCCGGGGCGAGGTCAGCTGGAGGTGCAGGTAGCTCGCGGGCCGTAGCCCGTCATCGATCGGTGCCTGCTGCCATGCCGCGATGTACGGCGTGGGGGTGGGGTAGAGTGCGTCGAGCCTGCCAAGGAGCTCCAGGTAGACGGTGGTGAGTTCGTTCCGCTCCTCATCGGTCAGTCCCGCCAGATCGGCGACCTGCCGGTGGGGTACCAGGTGTACCTCGATGGGCCACCGTGCCGCGAAGGGCACGAAGGCGCTGAAGTGTTTTCCCTCGAGGACCATGCGGTCCCCGGCGCTCCGCTCGGCGGCCAGGGCATGGCCCATGAGGGTCTGCCGCCCGCCCGAGGCTTCGAAGAACGCCGCTGCCCGCGCCGCGAGGGTCGCGGCCCGGGGCGGGATGAACGGGTAGGCGTAGATCTGGCCGTGCGGATGCAACAGTGTCACGCCGATATCGGCACCGCGGTTCTCGAAGCAGAAGACCTGTTTGATTCCGGGCATCGCGGACAGCGCCTCGGTGCGGTGCGCCCAGGCGTCGATGACCGTCCTGGCGCGCTCCGGGCTGAGTGAGCCGAAGGATCCTTCGTGCGCGGAGTCAAACGCCACGACCTCGCACCGTCCTGATGCTGTCGCCGTCGTGCCCCAACCCGGCGTCTCCGGAAGCCCGCCGAGATCGGGGCCAAACGAGGAAAAGCGGTTCTCGAACACGACGACCTCGTAATCAGAGGCTGGAATCTCCGAGCGGTTCGCCGGCGTCGTCGGGCACAGCGGGCACTGATCCGCGGGCGGCAAATGCGTGCGCGACTGGCGGTGGGCGGCGACGGCGACCCACTCGCCCGACAGCGCGTCGAAGCGCGCGGTACCGGCGGCTCCGCGGGGTGGCAGCCCACGCGTGTCGCGGGTAGCTGCTGCGTCACGGTGTCGCGCAGCGCTGTCCTCGTGCGCGTCGAAGTAGATCAGTTCGCGCCCGTCGGACAGGCGGGTAGGGGTGATAGAGGTCATGGGCGCTCTTCCAGATGAGGATCGAACAGGTGGGGGTCGGGAACGGGTTCGCGGAGGATGCGGGTGAGGGCCCCGTACTCGCTGTCGGGTTGCCGGTCCGTGACCAGGGCCGAAGCCGTGTCCAGCGGAGCGACTCCGGCGAGGCTCACGACGCCAATTTTCGTGGCGTCGGCGAGCACGACGAGTCTGCCGCAGGTGCGCGCGAACGCCTTGTTCGTGTCCGCCTCGGCGAGGTTCGGGGTGGTGATACCCGCGGCCGCGTCCACACCGTGCGCTCCCATGAAGCACAGGTCTGCGCGCAGGGAGGCGATCGTGTTCGTGGCGAGGGGTCCCACGAGCGCCTTCGACGGAGTGAGCTGACCCCCCGAAAGCAGTACCCGCGGTGCACCGTCGCCAGAGGTTGCGCCATGCAAGCGGTGCAGTTCGTCCGCCAGGGGAAGGGAGTTCGTGATGACGGTAAGTCCAGGCACGCGGAACAGGAGTGGGGCCAGGGCGAAGGTCGTGGTGCCGCCCGTGATGGAGACGGTCATGCCGGGTGCAAGGAGGGAAACCGCAATGGCCGCGATCTGCTGCTTCGCTTCCTTCCCACGCATCCTGTTGGCGTCGAACCCCGGCTCCACCGCACTGATCGTACCGGGACGCACGGCACCGCCATGCACGCGCACGAGCGCCCCGCGCGTTTCGAGGACATCGATGTCCCGGCGGATTGTCATCTCCGAAACGCCGAGGGCCAGCGCGAGTTTGCTGACCCGCACCGCAGGCCGGCGGGTGAGCCTGTCGAGGATGGCGGCATGGCGCTCGGCTGCAAACATGATCCTCCTACCGGCTGTGTGGGCGCGTTGGCACTGCGTATCAGCGGATCACGACACTGCGAGAAGCGAACGGGTTCGCGCGGAAACGAACAAAATCTATCATGATGAACACGGGAAGGGAATAGGCGCTTCCCACTATCCGCTGGTGAGAGTCTCTGTGCCTCTCGGTCCCGACCTCGCTTGACCCCGGGATCGGCGGCGATGCCTTCCCGTGGAACGGTTAGCTGAAGGCCGCCGCTGGCAGGTCCTTCTCGCCGTTCACGATGGCCGCCACGATCCGTTCCGCGACGGCTTCCGGGTCCTTCCCTTGCGGAAGGCGAGGCGCGGATCCTGCTATCGCGCGGTTCACCAAGCCCGTCTCGGTGTGCGGCGGCCGAACATCGATTACCCGGATGCCCTGCCGCCGGGTTTCCAGCGTCAACGCTTTACCGAACGCGCTGAGCGCAGCCTTGCTGGCTGAATAGGCTGCCATGCCGGCGGTGGGGCTCTCGGCCACGACGGCGCTGACCTGAATCACCACTGAGTCCTTGTGCAGCTGCGGCAACACCGCCCGGATGAGCCGGATGTACGCCATCAGGTTCACCAGAAGGAGCTCGTCCAGGGTTTCATCGTCGAGCTCCGCGGCTGGGCCGAAGGCCACCACACCGGCGGCGTAGACCAAACCGTCAAGATCCTCGCAAGCGTCCGCGATTTCAGCTGGCGCGCCGGGATGCGTGAGATCGGCTGGGATGGTTCCGGCTACCGAGGTCCCGAGTTCTTCGGCCAGGCTGTCGAGCTTCTCAGTGGACCGTCCGGAAAGGGTCACCCGCGCCCCGGCTGCTACGAGTTGCCGCGCCACGGCGGCGCCGAGCACCCCAGTTGCGCCGATGACCAGGAAATGGTTGCCACTGATTGTTGTCATGCCGCCGAGTCTACCCACGCCGCCCGGGTTGGGCCCTAGTCGCGGGGGTGGTGGTTCTTCAGACGGTCCAGTTCCCGTTCGGTGGCCGAGCTGGCTTCGAGTTCCTCGAAGGCTTCTTCCACCCGCCGCGAGTTGGGGTCCGTCCAGGACAGCTCGTCGTGGGCGGCGGCCCGCGCCTGGACGCGTCGCGCTTCCAGCTCGGCCTGTCGAGCTGCGGCTTCGGCTCCCNCCCGCCGCTGCCTGCCCGGACCCGGCAAGTGCGTCCTGCATGCCAAGTTCGGCCTGGGCGGCACCGTGGCGGGCCTTCAGCGTCTGGTAGCGGATGCCATTGTCTTCCACCCGGGTTTCGAGCCGCTGGAGGTTGGAGTCGAGCTGGCGCACCTGGGTGTCGAGATCATCCCGCTGACGGGTGAGGGTTTCGAGGCGCTTGGTGACGGCGAGACTTCGCCGCAGTGCCGCCCGGGCGGCGTCGTCGTCGCCCGCGTTGACCGCGCTGGACGCGCGGCGCTCAAGCTGGTCGAGCTCCGCCCGCGCTTCGCCCGCGAGCAGTTCAAGGCGGTGACGGTTGGCGGCCAGATCAGCAACACTGCGGCGGGCCTGATCCACCAGGTCGAGCTGCTGCCGGTGCGCTTGTTCAACGGTCTGGATGGGGTCGGTGGGCTTCTCCTTGGCAGCGGTCCGGTTGGCCCGGACGATGCGGGAAATGCGGCGGCCAATTGACATGGTGGTGGTTCCCTCAGCCTCTACTGGATTTGGTCGGGGGTGCCGTAGGACTTGCTCCACGCCTGCAGCACATTGATTTCGCGTGTGAGGTGGGTGCTGGCCCGCTGGATTTCGTTGGCACCGCTGGGCTGGCCCGCCTGCATCAACGACCGGCGGAGGTCAGCGGAGAGAGTGCCGTAGGACTGGACCTGCTCCCCAATCCGGCCGGCCAGATCCCGTTTGAGCTGCCGGTCGGGTTCGCGCTCGGCCATTCGCAGCTGGTTCTCGAGTGCCCGCTCCGCACGGAATAGGTCCTCGGCAACGATGGGAAGTTCACCGATCGGGCCGCCGCTCCCGGCTGCAGCATCGAGGGCCCGGCGGGTCGCCTGACCGGAGCGCCGCAGGTCCAGACGCAGCCGCGCGATGCGGCGGACGCCGTCGTCGACCGCGTAGGAACGGGCGGTGAGCACCCCGTTCGAGAAGCCGCGCTGCACCACACCGGAGCGACGGAGCCGCCGGACAATGATCCAGGTGGCGAGGGCCATGCCGAGGCCAATCACCAGCAGCGTCGCCCCACCGATCAGGAGCAGCTGCACGAGCGTTTCACCGAAGTCACCGGCGTCGGAGAACTGTTGAGGCATACCCCCAGTCTGCACCGTAACGGCAAGGGTTTCCAGCGGGGCGCCAGATGTACGCTCAGGGCAGGACCAGCCCTGGGAAGCGCCAGACCTGAACGCTGGGGCCCCTGCCCGAGAGCACTAGCATCTGATCTGCCAGCACTCCGGTTGCGTCCGGCCACCCCAGGGCAACCTGTTCGGCGTCGGACCACAACCCCGGCAGGAGACCCAGCGGAACCGTGACGCAGTCGTAGTCCGCCCTCGCCGCTACAATCACGAAGCATTCATGCTCATGCTCCCGGGCGAGCACAACCACGTCCCGCGCAACAGCTAGCCAGCGCACCGTTCCCTCCAGGAGCGCCGGAGACCCCGCCCGCAGCGAGGCTAGCGCTGCAATGAGGGCGCGCAGATCATCGGGCCGGTCGGCGGATCCTTGCCACGGCATTGGCGTACGGGAATCCTCGCCGTTGCTGCCGCGCAGCCCAAATTCATCGCCGGCGAAAAGAGTGGGCAGGCCAGGTAGCAGGAACACCAGGGCCATACCGACGGCTGGGCCGCCCTTGATCATCACGGTTCCTGCCCGTGCCGTGTCATGGGTGTTCAACGCGCTCATATTCTGGGTTCGTGCACGCCAGGAGAAGCCCGCCGAGAGGGCGAGGTGCGTCGCCACAAAACCATGACCGTCGATGCGCGGAATGCCGGTGATAGGGGTTCCGAAGAAGTTGGCTGCCGCGTCTTCACGTGCAAGCCACTGCCACAGTGGCCTGGTGAAATTGGAGTAGGTCATGGCTCCGTCCCACGCCTGGCTGGTCAGATTCTCGGTGGCATCCCCGGTGGATTCGGCGAGGAGCAGCAGTCCCGGTCGCACATCGTCCATGGTGGCCCGGATCAGCGCGGCGATCTGATGGTTCATGTCCACGTCTGAGTTGCGTCCCATCATGTTGGCCACGTCGATCCGCCACCCGTCCAGATTGAACGGCGGCAATAGCCATTTCGCCACCACCGAGTCCGTTCCCTCAATGAAGCGCCTGCGCAGCTCCTGGGAGGCCCAGTTCAGTTTGGGCAGACTCGGCACGCCGAACCAGCAGGCGTAGCCGGCGGATTCCTCGTCGAAGTAGTAGAAGCCGGCCTCGGCGCTTGTCGGATCGGCGCGTGCCTTCTGGAACCATTCGTGTGCGTCACCGGTGTGGTTGGCCGTCAGGTCACCGATCACTGCGATGTTGCGGGCGTGGGCTGCTTCCACCAACCGGATCAGGGCGTCATCCCCGCCCAGGAGGGGATCGACGACGTCGAAGGTTGTTGCGTCATAGCGGTGGTTGGAGCGCGCAGGAAAGAAGGGAGTCAGATACAGGATAGTGACACCAAGATCGACGAGGTGATCGAGCTTTTCGGTAATCCCGTCAAGGTCCCCCCCGTAGACCTGCCGCGGGGTGAGCTCCCCTCGGGGCTCAACCGGGTCTTCCCAGGCACATGCTACGGCCCAGCTGGGGAGGTCCGCTGGTTGCTGCGTCTCTGACCTGGCGAAACGATCAGGGAAGACCTGGTAGACCACCCCGCCCCGGGCCCACTCAGCAGGGGCCGGCCGGCAATGGATGACGAAATCGTCCCGGTCTGGGGTGTCCCAGGGGGATGCGCCGGTGGCGGTCAACCAGGACCAGCTGGGGCCTTGGGCCTCAGCCCCCTCGAGCAGGAAGCGGTACCTCAGTGTCGGATTGACCACTGTGACGTCTGCCTCCCACCAGGACCAGCTGTCGACGCTCGGGAGGCTTCGGGCCTGGTCATAATGTGGTTCACCGTCCCTCAACGACCGAAGGAATACCCTGCGCGGTGTCCCCCAGTGCGCGGGAACCCGCAGCCGCAGGGCAAGGACATCGCCTACTACCGGTGACTGATTCCTGACATATTGTGGCGAACCGTCGTGGTGGGGCGAGCTCAGGGTTGCATCTTGCACGGCTCAGCCCTTGACTGAACCGGCCACGAGACCGTTGGTAATGTACTTCTGCAGGAACAGGAACAGTGCCATCACCGGAACAGCGGCGAGGACGGCGCCCGCGGCGAAGACCCCCCAGTTCTCGGATCGCTGCTGCGCTACATAGGAGTAGAGGCCCACGGCGAGGGTCTGGGAGTCCGGGTCGGTCAGGACGACGCTGGCAATAACGAATTCGCTGCTCAACCCGATGAAGGCAAGCAGACCAACCACCGCGAGGATGGGCGTCACCAGCGGGAGGATGATGGTGAAAAAGACCTGGACGTGGCTTGCTCCGTCGATCCTGGCTGCCTCATCGAGCGACTTGGGCACGGTGTTGAAGAACCCGTACATGAGGTAGGTGTTAACCCCCAGGGCCCCGCCGAGGTAGACCATGATGAGTCCGAGTTGGCTGCCGAGGCCCAGCCACGGCACGATATCCGTGATGGCATTGAGCATCAGGAAAATGGCGACCACAGCAAGCAGCTGGGGGAACATTTGCAGGATCAACAGGGTAAGCAGGCTGATCCTGCGCCCGGTGAACCGCATGCGGCTGAACGCGTAGGCAGCAAGCGCCCCCAGGAAAACTGTCGCAGCGGACGTGACCACACCGATGACCATCGTGTTGATGAACCACCGGCCAAACGGCCGGCTCGGGTTGGTGAACAGCGCTTCGAAGTTGCCGCCGTCAATCTGGCTGAACAGGGCGTTGGAACCGACCATCGTTCCGTTCGAGTTAAGGGCCGCTGAAAGGACATAGATCAGAGGGAACACGGCAAAGAGGGTGGTCACCACACCCACCACATGCCGCCACCCTTTATGCCTGAACCATTGGCTGAAGGTGCGCTGGCGACGCTCGGGGATCTTGCCCGTGGATTGCGGGTGGGGTTCGGCGACGGCGGTCGCCCGGGGCTCGGTGAATGCAGTCATCAGTTGATGTCCTCCAGTGCCTTGGTCTGCCGGAAGCTGATGGCCGAGACCACGGCGACGATGATGAAGATGATGATGGATAGGGCGCTGGCCAGGCCATAGTCACGGCCCACCCCGGTGCCGAAGGCGATTTCGTAGACCATCGTGATGAGGATGTCCGTGTGCCCGATGTTTGCCGTCGTGTTGCCGAAGCGGGGCCCGCCGTCGGTCAGCATGTAGATGACGTTGAAGTTGTTGAAATTAAAAGCGAAGCTCGCGATCAGCAGCGGCGCCACCGAGACGAGCAGCAGCGGCAGTTTGATGGCGGTGAAGGTCCTCCAGGCCGTGGCGCCGTCCATGCGGGCCGCCTCGTTGACCTCCTCGGGCAAGGATTGCAGGGCGCCCGTGCACACCAGGAACATGTAGGGGAACCCGAGCCACAGGTTGACGACGAGCACACTGACCTTCGCCAGCAACGGATCGGTCAGCCACGGAATGTCCGCTCCCCCAAAGAAGGTGTTATTGACGAAACCAAATTCCGGATTGAGCAGTCCGGACCAGACGAGACCGGCGAGGAAAGCCGGAAAGGCATACGGAAGGATCATCAGGATGCGATAGACCCGCTTGCCGCGGAGGTCGGGAAGATTGAACGCGTTGGCGAGGAATAGCCCCAGTGCGAAGGTGGAGAGAACTGAGACGATCGCGAAGGTGAAGGTCCAGAGAACCACCTGCAGCAGCGGTCCCCGGATGTTCTGGTCGGAGAAGGCCTTGGCGAAGTTGTCGAACCCGACGTTCACTTTCCACCCAGTACTGAGCTGCTCACCGTCGACCGAGGTGAACGAGCCCTCGCCCGAATCGGTGTAGGTGGCTCCGGTTTCGAGGTTGGTGAACGTGCTGGTCGCCTCATCAAAACTGAGCGAGGGACGATAGACGTAGGCGCTCGATCCATCGCTTGTCTTTAGGCTGCCGTCCTCGGGGTCGTCTGAGAAAGGGACGGTGACGGCCAGGATGTCGGCCTGGTTCGTGAGGATCTCAGCGAAGCCCAGTGTCCGGTACCCCTCCAGTTCCACTGCCCTGCCCGTCGAGTCCGTGACGGCCTCGCTCGCGTCTTCGAGCGGCGAACCAGTGGTGCCAACGGACACGTCGCCGTCGGGATCGGTGGCGAGGAGGTGGAGTTCGCCGTCGCGCTCCAGGATGGAGACGCGGTAGGCAGGCGAATCCGGCACCCGTTGCTGCGCCGACAACTGGATGGCGCTCACGGCGTCGGCTTTGGTGCTGTTGTGCCCGTCGCCGTAGTTGGTGAACGCGACGTACCCGCTGTAGAGCATCACAAACACCTGGAAGAGGACCAGGAAGAAGATGCCCGGTGCGAGGTACTTTGCCGGCAGTCCACCCTTCCTGAGATAGATCCAGTTGATGAGCAGTGTCACCGACGCGGCGACGATCAGGATTAGCCACTTCTCCTGAAAGAAGAGGGTAATCATGACGTACACGGCAAAAGCATCCACCAGGCCAAGTAGCGTGATTTTGACCAGCAGCCCAAAGGTGGAATCTGCGGTCGAGCCGGGCTTCTTCCGGGGCCGCGTTGTGGACCGGTCGGGAGGGGCAAGGGTAGACATCGAAAAGGCTTTCGTTGGTAGGCCGAGGGCGGCCGCTGCGGTGAGGTTATCCGCCGCGGACCGGGGAAGGGCACCGGCCCGCGGCGAAGAGGTTGCTGCCGGAGCAGCCAGGGGTGGCGCCCGCCCAAGGAAGGACGGGCGCCGGGTTGTTACTGCCCTGCGATCTTCTCTTCGATGTTGCTGACCATGGTGGTCCAGGCAGCCTCAGGATCGCTGCTGCCCTTGATCAGGGCGAGCTCGGTTGCTCCCCAGTCAGCCCAGACGGCCTGCATTTCTGGCAGCGCTGGCATAGGCACACCATTGGCTCCGATCTCGCCGAATGCTGCAACGATCGGATCCGAGGACGCCTTGTCGAAGCTGGCGTTGAGGGCCGGTGGGCGCCCCCCAACGGCGTACATCGCGTCCTGTGCTTCCTCAGTGCTGAGATAGTTGACGGCAAACTCATTCGCCGCGAGCGCGTTGGCGCTCTTCGAGGAAATGAAGAATCCGTTGACACCGATGAAAGGCTGCGCGTCTTCCTCCCCGACGGTGGGAAGGTTGTCGACAGCGATGTTCAACCCTGCGGCCTGGGCATCGGGCACGTTCCAGGGACCGGTCAGGAAGTAGGGCGACTCGCCCGCGTTGAATTTCTCCTTCGCGATATCGCCGGTGATGTTCGAGTTGATGATCTTCGACCCTTCGTCACCCCATTCGACGAGCTTCTTCGCGAACTCGACGCCGTTGGGCTCGCCCAGCAGCAGTTCGTCCGCGTTGTAGCTGCCATCGTCGTTCTGGCCGAAGACGGGGACCCCCATCGAGGTCTGCAGCGGGTACAGGTGATACGGATCGCCCTGCTTGGGATCCATGCCCACCAGGAAGGGGTATTCGGCGTCGCCCGCGGCGACGGCGGCCTCGCCGTTCGCGATGACCTCGTCAAAGGTGGTTGCTGCCTCGGGTACCAGATCGGTGTTGCGCAGCAGCGCAATGTTCTCCAGCGCGTAGGGGACGCCGTAGACGCTGCCGTCGTAGGTCATCGCCTGGATGGCGGATTCCTGGAACTCCGCCGCCTTGTCGCCAAGCTCCACCGGCGCCACCACGCCGTTCTGAACGAAAGTGCCCAACCAGTCATGTGGACCCACGATCAGGTCTGGACCCTTGCCGGTGGGCACCTGGGTGATGAAGTCATCACGTACTGCGGCGAAGTCCTTGACCGCGAGTTTCACTTCGATCCCAGTGTCCTCTTTAAAGGAAGCGGTGATCTCCTCAAGGGCGGGTGCACGCTCCGCGTCAACCCACATGGTGAGCGTCGTGGCGCCCCCCTCTGAGAGGTTTTCCGCGGCGGGGGTGCTGCTCGTGCCGGCTGACTCGGATGCTCCTCCGCCACAGGCGGTGAGGGCCAGGACTGCAACGGACAGTAGTCCGGTGAATAGGGTGTGCCGACGCATCGGCTGGGTGGATCGCACCTTCATTGGTGTACCTTTCGTGAACGTCATCGGTCAGTGCCCGGCCATCGGAGCGGTACGTCCGCTCACCGGGAAACGTCTATGCCACAACCCGCCCGATCGGGCAGATCGTGATAAGAGTCACAACTGTAAACGCTTGCACAAAATATTCCAACTGTCAGAAAAAACTGGTTGAGAATCCGCCCTCAAACCGGCATGCGGCAAGCTAGCCCAGGGCAAGCGCTTCCACTTTTAGTTGATTTGCGGTCTAAGATAGTCGGCATGCCTGAGATTGTTCCCGTCCTGAGCGGCGATCACCTGTCCTCGCCTGCCTCCTTCCACGACCCATTGCACGCCGCGTGGGGGGATGCCGAGTGGTGGCGCTCATCTGTCATCTACCAGGTCTACCCGCGCTCGTTCCGGGACTCGAACGGCGATGGTACGGGGGACCTTCCTGGCGTCCTGGCCGAATTGGACCATTTGGCAGAGCTCAGCGTCGACGCTGTTTGGCTATCCCCGTTCTACCCCTCTCCCCACCGCGACGGCGGCTACGACGTCGCAGACTATTGCGATGTCGACCCGATGTTTGGCACGCTAGCCGACTTTGACGCCCTTGTTGCAGGGGCGGACCGCCTTGGGATTCGGATTATCGTCGACCTCGTACCCAACCATTGCTCAAGTGAGCACGCGCTGTTTCAGGCCGCGCTGGCTGCCCCCGAGGGTTCGCCTGAGCGGTCCATGTTCATTTTCAGTGATGGCCGGGGCGCCGGCGGCGACGAGCCCCCCAACAACTGGCAGTCCCATTTCGGCGGCCCTGCGTGGACGCGCATTACTGCTCCTGATGGCTCCCCTGGCCAGTGGTATCTTCACCTTTTCGATTCCTCCCAGCCCGACTTCAACTGGGACAACCCAGCCGTGCGGGAGGAGTTCGAGCGAGTCCTCCGTTTCTGGCTTGATCGCGGGGTGTCCGGGTTCCGTGTGGACGTAGCGCACGCCCTCATCAAGGCCAAAGGCCTGCCGGACTGGGGCGGCCGTGCCGACGGCGGATCCACGGAGGGCTTCCCTGGTTCGGATGCGCCTATGTTCGGGCAGGAGGAGGTCCATGCAATTTATCGTCGGTGGCGTGGCATCCTCGACGAATACGACGGAGACCGAATCCTTTGTGCCGAGGCGTCGATCGACCCCCTGCCCCGCCTGACCGACTGGGTGCGCCCGGACGAGATGCACCAGGCCTTCAACTTCGCATACCTTCATCACCCCTGGGACGCACATTCCCTCCGCCATGTGATCTCGACTTCGCTGACCGCTTTCGACGCAGTCGACGCGCCCACCACCTGGGTGTTGAGCAATCACGACGTCGTCCGGCACGCAAGCCGCTTCGGCCTCCCCGAGGGCGCTCCCCGTGGTGGTGACGGAATCGGCAGGTTCGACGCGCAGCCCGACACCGCGATAGGACTGGCCCGGGCCCGGGCTGCTTCCCTCGCGATGTTCGCCCTGCCGGGAGGCATTTATCTTTACCAGGGCGAGGAACTTGGCCTGCCCGACCACACTGCAATGCCTGACGATGCTCGCAAGGACCCGACCTTCGGCCGAACCGAAGGGGAGCGACTCGGCCGAGACGGCTGCCGGGTTCCGTTGCCGTGGCTCGCCGATACGCCCACGTTTGGTTTTGCGGCGAACCACAGCGGCGCACCCCATGAGGCGCCGACCCCCTGGTTGCCACAACCAGAGGGGTGGTCTGGCTACGCCCGCGACCGTCAGACGGAGGATCCTTCCTCAACGCTGTCCCTGTATCGGACCGCCCTCCAGCTTCGACGGGATTTGCGGCTCGGTGCCGGATCCCTGAGCTGGTCCCGCGAGTACGAAACGACCGACGCCGTTGCGTTCCTCAACGGCGAAGTGCTGGTGGTTCTCAACATGGGTGAATTCGCCATCCCGCTTCCGCCGGGCGCTATCATCGTCTCCAGCACGCCGGAAGAAATGGAAGCGGGGGAAACCCGAATGCTCCCACCCAATGCTTGCGTCTGGCTGATCCACTCCACGGATAGCGCTTTCGTGGCGACTCCGGAATGATCGAAGGAGGCACAGTCCAGCCGGAGTGCACCGCATGAATTTTGGGAGGGAGACCATGGCCGGCATCAAGGATGTCGCCCAGCTCGCCGGGGTCTCCACCGCGACCGTATCCCGAGCGCTCAGCGGCAAGGGGCAGGTATCGGAGCGAAGCCGGGCGCGGGTTCTGCGGGCCGCAAAGGAACTGGGCTTCGTGGTGAGTTCGACTGCGTCCTCGCTAGCCTCGGGCCGTCACCGCAATGTGGGAGTCGTCGTGCCGTCGGTTGCCCGTTGGTACTATTCCCAGATCGTCGACAGCGTCGCGGCATCGTTGCTCGAGGCTGGGTATGACCTCACGCTTTATAACCTGAACGAGAACGCCGACCACCGCGGCCGCGTCCTCACCGACTTTCTTCTCCGCCAGCGGTGTGATGGGGTGATCCCCGTTTCGCTTGAACTTCGCCGCGACGAACTGGATCAGCTCCTCGCCGTAGGAAAGCCAGTAGTCGGCATTGGCGGGCCGCTTCCCGGGGCGGAGACCTTCAGCGTCGATGATGGTGAAATCGCCCGACTCGCCACAGAGCATCTCATCAGCCTTGGGCATCGGCGAATTGCCCACCTCGGTGGTGCCGATGCATTTGAAAATGATTTCCGGATTTCCGGCACCCGTCGGAACGGGTATGAGTCGGCCATGAGGAACGCAAACCTGGACATCCTTGACTCCTGGCGCGTCGACGCCGACTTCACCATTCAGGGCGGTCTAGCACAGGCGAAACAGCTCCTGGGCTATCCTCGCGATACTCCTTCGGCGGTCTTCTGCGCGTCAGACGAGATGGCGATAGGCACCATCCTCGCGGCACGGGAGCTGGGACTTCGCGTCCCCGAAGACATTTCAGTGATAGGGATTGATGGGCATGAACTCGGGGAAGCTCTCGGGCTGACCACAGTGGCCCAATTCCCGCGGGAACAGGGGCAGCGCGCCGTCGAGCGCTTCCTGGCGATTCTGCAGGACCCGGCAGCCTATTCTTCTACCAATCACGTCGCTCGAACAGCGCTCATTATCCGATCAAGTACAGCCGCGCCGGCAGTGTAGCCCGTACCGCGGTCACGGGCGCCACACGACCATCGCCTGACTCCGCGGCCGGGGGCGCTGACCGCGGGAGAGGGTAACGACGTCGCCTGCGAGTCCGGCGGCAAACACCCTGCTTGAGTCAGGCTGACGACGGCGGGACGCCAGTTCGTCGGTCAGCTCCTGAACCCGGTATTGCAGGGCGGCGACCTGATTCTCGAGCTGCAGGATCCGTCGGATACCTTCCAGCGACACCCCCTCCTGGGAAAGCCGCTGCACCTCGCGGAGAGTGGTCACGTCCCGCTGCGAGTAGCGGCGGGCGCGGCCGGGAGCCCGGCTGGGTGTCACCAGCCCGAGCCGGTCGTACTGCCGGAGGGTTTGCGGGTGCATGTCCGCCAGTTCTGCGGCGACGGAGATCACGTAGATGGGCAGGCTTGCGTCGATTGCCATCGTGACCTCCTTTCGATGCTGCTTGGGCTTTAGAGTTTCGCTTTGGCGGCGAGGCCCGCTCGCGGGTCGGCGTCGACGGTCGCCGCGGCAAACGCCTCGACCGCAGCCTCTGCGTCCTTGTTCAGTTTCTGCGGGACGACGACGTCGATGGTCACCAGCAAGTCACCGGTCGCCTTTGCTGTGGACACCCCACGCCCCTTGACGCGCAGGGTCCGTCCGGACGGCGTACCGGCGGGGACTTTGACCTTGACCGTGTCACCGGTCAGCGTGGGGACATCGATGTGCGCACCCATTGCAGCCTCCGGGAAGGACACCGGCACGTGGACGCGGATGTTGTCGCCGTCGCGCTGGAAGAATGGATGCGGTTTCACGCTTACGCTGACCATCAGGTCGCCATTTCCTGCGGCGCCAGCCTGGCCCTTGCCCCGGACGCGGACCTTTTGTCCGTCCTTGATGCCGGCGGGCACCCGAACATCGATGACTTCACCGGAGGGCTCACGCAGTCCGATGGTGGTGCCGTTAATGGAACCGGCGAAAGAAATACTGGTGGTCGCCGTACGGTCGGCGCCTTTACGCGGGGTCGGCTGGTAGCCTCCGGGGAACCCACCGCCGCCCTGGCCGAAGCCGCCTCCCCCGCCCTGGCCGAACAGGTCGGCGAACTCGGGTGGAAGATTGCCGTAGCTGGCGCCTCCGCCACCGCCGGGGCGTTGGCGTCCGGGCCTGGGCTGTCCGGCACCCTGACCGAAGAGGTTGCCGAAGATATCTTCGAAGCCAGCGCCGCCGGCTCCCCCACCGGGACCACCGGCGGTAAAGCGTGCGCCGCCGCCCATGGCACGGATGGCGTCATACTGCTGACGATCCTCAGGATCGGACAACACCGAGTACGCCTCGGAAATGTCCTTGAACATCTTGTCCGACCCGCCGGTTGCCTGATTCTGGTCCGGGTGGTGCTTGCGCGCCAACTTCCGGTACGACTTCTTGATGTCGGCAGCTGTTGCATCTTTGGGGACACCGAGAATTTTATAGAAATCCTTGTCGACCCAATCCTGACTAGCCAATTGGCGTCCCCTTTCGTATATGAATTCAAAGCATAGGTGAGTAGCGATGGAGCCGGAGCAGTGTCCGACCCGGCGGCTTTAATATTTCAAACGAGCTCTGCGAGCGAGGAAATTTCGTTGCCGCCGGTCGGGCACTGCTCCGGCTTCCCAGGCGCTACTCGGGCACTGCGACGATAACTTGGGCTGCCCGCAGGACGCGGTCGCCCTTCTTGTAACCTGCCCGCAGGATCTGGCTGACGCTGTCGAACTGTACGTCGGCACTGGGCTGCTGGATCAGAGCCTCGTGGATGTTCGGGTCGAACTCCACTCCGGTCTCGTCGATCCGGCTTAGGCCGTAGGTCTTCAGCGCGTTTTCCAATTTGGTGGAGATCGCAGCGAAAGGTCCGTCGGCCAGGTCGCCGTGCTGGCGAGCGGCGTCGATGTCGTCCAGGACGGGCATCAGCGAGTTCAACACTCCGATGACTGCCATGTCCCGGGCCACGTCCCGGTCGCGCTCGACGCGCTTCCGGTAGTTGACGTACTCGGCCGAGAGGCGTTGCAGGTCGGTACGCAGCTCCGCTTCCACAGCTGAGGCCGATCCGGCGGCGGGTTCGGTGAACCCCTCGCCGTCGATCCCGTTGAGGATTGCCTCGGCCTGGGCCAGCGCATCGCTACCATCGGCGGGCTGCTCCCCGGCGTCGGCTTCCTCAACGGGATCCTGAACGGAGTCCGGGGTCACAGGCTGGTCGGTGTGACCAGCCTGTGCGCCGTCGTCGTCCTGCTGCTGCCCACGGACCTTACCTGCCTCGGGGTCGATCTTCCGGTTATCGCGGAAGCTGACCGGTTCGGACTGGTGCTCTTCTTCGTTTCCGTGGTGCGGCATGACTACTTCTTTTCGGTGTTGTCGTCTTCGTCGACTACCTCGGCGTCGACGATGTCCTCGTCGTTCGAGGACGAGCCAGCGTCAGGCGCCGTTCCATCCTGAGGTGCGTCGGCGCCTGGCGCGGCGGCGTCCTGCTGTGCCGCTGCGTAGATTGCCTCGCCGAGCTTGGTCTGTGACGCCTGAAGCTTCTCAAACGCGGCCTTGACCGTGTCAGCCGATCCGGCTTCCTCAGGGTTGGCTTCGAGTGCCTTCTTCAGTTCGTCGACGTCGGCCTGAACCTCGGTCTTGACGTCCTCGGGCAGCTTGTCCGAGTTGTCGGCGATCAGTTTGTCGACCGAGTAGGCCAACTGCTCGGCACCGTTGCGGGTGTCGGCTGCTTCGCGGCGTTCCTTGTCCTCGGCTGCGTGCTCCTCGGCTTCGCGGACCATACGGTCGATGTCTTCCTTCGACAGCGCGGTGCCGCCGGTGATGGTCATCGACTGCTCGGCGCCGGTGCCCTTGTCCTTGGCGGACACGTGGACGATACCGTTGGCGTCGAGGTCGAAGGTGACCTCAACCTGTGGCACGCCGCGGGGGGCGGGAGCGATTCCGGTCAGTTCGAAGGTACCCAGTGGCTTGTTGTCCCGGGTGAACTCGCGCTCGCCCTGGAAGACCTGGATAGCAACCGATGGCTGGTTGTCGTCGGCGGTGGTGAAGGTTTCGCTGCGCTTGGTGGGGATGGCCGTGTTGCGCTCGATCAGCTTGGTCATCATGCCGCCCTTGGTCTCGATCCCGAGGGACAGAGGGGTGACGTCGATGAGCAGCACGTCCTTACGCTCACCCTTCAGCACGCCTGCCTGGAGTGCGGCGCCGACGGCGACGACCTCATCAGGGTTGACGCCCTTGTTGGGCTCCTTGCCACCGGCGAGTGACTTCACCAGTTCAACGACGGCTGGCATGCGGGTTGAGCCACCGACGAGCACGATGTGGTCGATGTCGGCAACCTTGATGCCTGCTTCAGCGATGACGTCGTTGAATGGCTTCTTGGTGCGGTCCAGCAGGTCCTTGGTGAGGTCCTGGAACTTGGCACGGGAGAGGTGCTCGTCCAGGTGGACGGGGCCGTCTGGGGTGACCGAAAGGTACTGGAGGGAGATGTTGGTGGAGCTTGCCGAGGAGAGTTCCTTCTTGGCCTGCTCTGCCGCTTCCTTCAGGCGCTGCAGGGCGATTTTGTCCTTGGACAGGTCAACACCCTTGGCTTTGGCCTGCGACAGCAGGTAGTCAACCACGCGCTGATCCCAGTCGTCGCCGCCGAGGCGGTTGTCACCGGAGGTGGAGCGTACCTGAATGGTGGAGAAGTCGTCTTCATCCTTGCCGACCTCGAGCAGGGAGACGTCAAATGTGCCGCCACCCAGGTCGAAGACCAGGATGAGCTCGTCTTCCTTGCCCTTGTCCAGGCCGTACGCCAGTGCTGCAGCGGTTGGCTCGTTGACAATACGCAGGACGTTCAGGCCTGCGATTTCGCCTGCTTCCTTGGTGGCCTGGCGCTCGGCGTCGTTGAAGTAGGCGGGAACGGTGACGACAGCGTCGGTCACCTTTTCACCCAGGTAGCTTTCGGCGTCGGTCTTCAGCTTCTGAAGGATGCGCGCGGAAATTTCCTGAGCCGTGTAGTTCTTATCGTCGACCTTGACGTTCCAGTCGGTGCCCATGTGGCGCTTGACGGAAGCAATGGTGCGGTCGATGTTGTTGACGGCCTGGCGCTTGGCGATTTCGCCAACCAACACTTCCCCGCCCTTGGAGAACGCAACGATCGAGGGCGTAGTCCGTGCGCCTTCAGCGTTGGCGATAACGGTGGGCTCGCCACCTTCGAGTACGGAAACCACTGAGTTGGTGGTTCCGAGGTCAATACCTACTGCACGTGACATGCGTATTTCCTTTCAACAGCCCGTAATGAGGGGAATCGCTCAGCCCGTAGCCTGGCGAGTATTCGCCTGAAAGCCGGATCTTGAGCGTTCTTCACTCAACTGTACTCCGAGGCCGCAGAGAGTCAAATCTAAGTTGAGTGGGATAGGCTCAACCTTGCGTGCGGAGGCGCATTGAGTCGCCGAACTCCGCGGTCGCGCGGGCCTCGCAGGCTGTTCAGCCGTGAGAGAACGTCCTGCTGGCCCGCACCCCCGTCCTCCTGCTGGCCCTCACCCCCGTCCTCCTGCTGGCCGTCGCCACCCCTGCCGAGGAGTGACATCTGCCGGGTTGAGGGCGCCCTGACCGACCAGACCTTAGTCTTTGGTTGGCCCTGGGCGGGGTGTTCAGGAGGCGGTCCGTGTTGGTTGTGTGGGCCGAAAAATAGTTGAGAAAGTTTTTCTGGTGACCCTGAATCGGCCCCTATTTTGTCAGTGGGCGATGATGGAATAAAGGTATGAAAGGCAGCGACGCTTCTGCTCCCGGATCGGGATTCTCCCCCGAATCTGGCCCCGGTTCTGGCCCCGGTTCCGTCTTCGAGAGCGGGTCCGCGAACACTGCTTCGGGGAATGCGGGTGGGTATGGTCCGCGCGGGCCGCTGGGCGGGGAAGCGACCTGGACCGCTCCGATCGGGCCGGGGGCTCCGGTGCCGTTGTCTGGCCAGGTGTCGGTCGCGGCGATGGTGACGTTGAACGCGGGGCAGACCGTGAACCTGCTCAAGACGCTCTCAGTGTTGCGGTCCTGGGTCGATGCGCAGGAAGCCAAAGCGGCCACCCATCTTTATGACCTGATGGCCGAGGAACACCCCTGGGTCGAAGACCTGGACCGTGTTCATGCCCTGGCCGGCGCGGAGATCAGCGCCGCGCTGCGCATCCCGGAACGGACCGCGGGGTTTCTCCTGGATACCAGTGAACTACTGACCCGTGAGTATCCGGCCACGCTGCGCGCGCTGGAGGACGGAAGGCTCTCCCAACGCCATGCCACGGCCGTCGTGCAGGAAGCGATCAGCATCCCCAATACCGTCCCGGCGGTTACCGCCGCGTTTGAAGCCCACCTCATCGGTCTGGC
>NZ_ALPM01000044.1:0-27407 GCF_000294595.1 Arthrobacter sp. TB 23
TCGATCTCAGGACCCTGCGCAGCCTTGATCCTGGTGGCGAGATCGGTAATCTCAGGGCTGACGTCGTCTTTGGCAAGCATCATCTCGCTCATCTCCACCGCCTGCTGGTGGTGAGGAATCATCATCTGGGCGAACATGGCATCCGCGGGATTGTGCTCGCCGGACACCACAGCACTGGATTCGGTGGGAGTGCTCTGTTCAGCAGAGGCAGACGAGTCCGCAGCCGGGGTGCTGGTGTCACTGCTGCACCCGGCGACGCTAATAACGGCGGCAATACTTAATGCTGGCAAAGAGAGATAACGCTTCATGCTGATCTGATCCTTTTGAAATATCTGATGAATAGTCTGTAGTAGTGCCCTCGAAGGGCAGGTGCGTCGCTGAGTGAGAGCCTTAGGTGGTGAAGCGTTCGGGGCTGAGGTCGATCCTGCGCAGTAGTTGCGCGTTCAATGCGACCACGATGGTGGAAATACTCATGAGCACTGCTCCCGCCGCGGGCGAGAGCACGAAACCGGCGAAGGCCAACACGCCGGCGGCCAGGGGCACGGCGATCAGGTTGTATCCCGTCGCCCAGACCAGGTTCTGGATCATCTTCCGATAACTGGCCCGGGACAAATCGATCATCGCCAGGACTGATCGTGGATCGTTGCCTGCCAGCACCACGCCAGCGGATTCCATCGCGACGTCGGTCCCGGCACCAATGGCAATCCCGACCTCTGCCCGGGCCAGTGCGGGGGCGTCATTCACGCCGTCGCCGACCATCGCCACTTTCAGGCCACGGGACTGCAGCTCCGCGACCTTGGAGTCCTTATCCTGCGGGAGCACGTCGGCGAAGACTTCGTCGATACCGAGTTCAGTCCCGACCGCGTCCGCCACCTGGCGTGCGTCCCCGGTAATCATCGCGACCTTCACGCCCCGGTCCTGCAACGCTTTCACCGCGGCCCGGGACTCATCCCGGACCCGGTCCTCGAGTCGCACGGCACCAAGCACGGTGCCGTCACGGACCACATGCAACACAGAAGCGCCACGGCCGATCCATTCCTGGACGGTATCTCTCATGTCCGACGGGGTCTCCAACTGCAGTTCCCTGAGCATGTTCGGGCCACCAACAATGACCTCGGTCCCGTTGACAGTGGCTCGGACACCCCGGCCGGTCATCGACGAAAAGTCGCTTCCCCGATAACCGAACACCGCCGCTTCAGGCGTGTCCATAGCTGCGTTGACGATGGCGCGTGCCACCGGGTGTTCGCTGTCGGACTCTGCCGCCGCGGCCAACGCCAACATTTCCGCATCGGACATCGTTCCGGACGTGGTGGTGGCGGTGACGGCGTGCCGGCCCTCGGTGAGAGTGCCGGTCTTATCGAACAGCACTATGTCGACAGTGCGCATGCGCTCCAACGCCATCCTGTTCTTGATCAACACACCCGCCTTCGCCGCGCGCTCCGTCGAAATCGCGATCACCAGGGGAATCGCCAAACCAAGCGCATGCGGGCAAGCAATAACCAGAACCGTGACCGTGCGGATGACCGCATCATCGGGGCTACCCAGCAGGATCCACGCGATGAAAGTGAGGATGCCAGCGACCAGGGCAAAGTAAAACAACAAGGCAGCGGCCCTGTCAGCGAGGGCCTGCGCTTTCGACGACGAGGCTTGCGCCTCAGCGACCAGACGCTGAATCCCGGCCAGAGTGGTGTCGGCTCCGACGGCGGTCACCCGCACCCGGACCGCGTTATCGGTTGCCACAGTTCCCGCGACCACCACCTCCCCGACCGTGCGTTGCACGGTGCGGGATTCGCCGGTGATCATCGCCTCATCGAACTCGGCCACACCGTCAACGATCTCGCCATCGGCGGGTACCCGTGCGCCTGACCGGACCAAAACGACGTCGCCGGTGGCCAGCGAGCTCACGGAGACGGTTTCGATTCCCGTGTCGGTGACTTTATCTGCCTCATCGGGCAGCAGCGCGGCCAACGCATCCAAAGCCCCCGCTGCGGATCCGAGGGCACGCATTTCCATCCAGTGCCCCAACAACATGATCACCACCAGCAGGGCCAGCTCCCACCAGAAGTCCAGATTGAAATCTCCAATCCCCAGGGTGGTCACCCAGGATGCGATGAAGGCGACGCTGATGGCCATCGCAATCAGCAACATCATCCCCGGTTGCCGGGTCCTTAGTTCAGTGATCCCACCCTTGAGGAACGGGGCACCGCCATAGAAGAAGATGATGGTACCCAGAATCGGTGAGATCCACATCGCGCCGGGGAAATCCGGCGGCGTGTAGCCGACGATCATGGAAAACATATGGCTGAACAACACCACCGGAACACTCAAGACCAAACTCAACCAGAACTTGTTCTTAAACATTGCGGTGGAATGCCCCGCATGCTCCCCATGAGAATGCACCTCATGGTCCTCGCTCTTTTTCACCTTCGGAGCTGAATCTGCAGCTGGAGTACTGGACATGATGGTCCCCTAACAAACGCAATGGTGTCATTTAAAAGTCAACGGGTGCAGCGCCCGGCAGTCATTCCGCGGGCTACAGCCGCATCAAAAGACCTTCAAGGAGTAAGCGGCCCTCTTGGGGCTCGGACTTCCCGCTCGGTACCCTGACACTATACCCCCTAGGGGTATTGGTCAAGGCTGAGCTGCGGCATTGTGATCGCCGTTCCGCATCCGTAGCGCGACGACAAGTCCCGAGAGTGCGGTGACGAGCGCGACGACCGCCACAGCAGCCGGAATACCGTAAGCGTCCGCGATGACGCCGGAGAGAAGGGCCCCGACGGCGAAGCCGCCGTCGCGCCACAACCGGTAAACCCCCACCGAGCGGGCCCTCCACTCGGGGTGCGCGACATCGCCTATCGCAGCCAGCAATGTGGGGTAGACCATCGCGGTGCCTGCACCAAGCAGGATGACGGCGGCAAGCCAGGTTCCGAAGCCAGTTCCAGCAGCGACCATGACCAAGGCGACTGCTTGAACCAGCATCCCTGTAACAATCAAGGGCTTGCGGCCGATTCGATCTGACAAACCGCCAGTGATCAATTGCCCGGCACCCCAGACAGCTGGATAGACGGCAGCCAGAATACCGATACGTTCAAGACCCAGACCCGCTGTGGCGAAAAGGATGGGAAACAGCCCCCAGGCGAGACCATCGTTCAGGTTATTCACCATGCCGGCCTGGCTCACTGAGGACAGGGATTTGTCCCGGAAACTCGTCAGGGTGAAGACGGCACGGCTGCTCAGCCCTGCTTCGGTGCCGGCATGGACGCTGACATGCCGAGCCGCTTCGGCTTTGGCGTGGTGATGGGTTTCGCGGATGGTCAGGGCGGATAGCCCGAGCCCAAGAGCAATGAAGACGGCACCCAGCAGGAACGGTCCGGGACGTAACCCATAGGTCGATGCTATGTAGCCGGTGGCCAGGGCTGCACCCGCGACGCCGAGGTAGCCAGCCGCTTCGTTCAGGCCCATCGCCAGTCCTCGGCGTTCGGGACCCACAAGGTCCATTTTCATCATGACGGTGATTGACCAGGTTAGGCCCTGGCTGATGCCGAGGACGACGTTGGCTGCCACAATCCACCCCCAGGACGGCCCGAAGATCAGCAGGAGTGGGACCGGCAACGCGATCAGCCAGCCGGAAATGAGGACGGGTTTGCGCCCGTAGCGGTCTGCGAGAGTGCCGGCAAAATAGTTGGTTGCAGCCTTCGCGAGACCGAACGCGAGAATATAGGTCAGCGCGGAGGTGTAGAGCTCGAGGTGGAAGACCTTCTCGGCCAGCAGGGGCAGCACCGTCCGCTCCTGGCCAAGAGTGCCACCCACCAGGGCATTGACTGCGACGAGGAGCATGAACTGCGCCAAATTCTGCCGCAATCCCAGCTCTATTGCAGCGCCCTGTTTAGGTGGCGACGAGTTTCTGCCGGGTTTCACGGATATTCTCCTGTCACGGACCAATGGCCGAGGTTAAATGCTGTGGCGGCGACCGGATTGACCGTGCCGCCGCCACAGCTCAAGGACTGAGCTGGCTCTGTTTACTTGGCGGAAACAGTTTCCTGCTGCTTCCAGCTGGCCCATCCCGCGTAGCTTCCGTCGAGTTCGACGACGTCGTACCCTGCGCGACGAAGGCCGCTGGCCGCCACGGAGTTCCGCACTCCGGACTGGCAGTACGTGACAATGGTTCCTTCACCTGGCAGTTCATCCAGGTGCCACATAGCACGGCCACCGCTGAGCTGGTGCGAGCCGGGGATGTGCCCGGCAGTGTGTTCGGTGCGGTTGCGGACATCCAGCACCATGGCGGCGTCGAAATCGTCCAATTCCGCAGGCTGGATCAGCTTCGGGGTGTTCGTGGGAAGCCCGTCAATGCTGGTGACGTAGCCGCCAACCTTGTCGATGCCTACCCGGACCAGGTGATCCCACATGTCCTGCGCCATTTCTTGATCGGCGGCCAGAAGCACCAGCGGATTCTTGTCCGTTTCCGGGTTGACCACCCATGCTCCGTAGCTTGCCACTGACTTGCCGGCAGGAACGTTCAGGGAGCGGGCAACCGTGCCCTCATGCACCTCGGTATGTGACCGGGTGTCGATGAAGGTGACCTGATCGTCGGCTAGCTTTGCGGCGACGTCGGCGATGCTCAGCTCCGTCAAGGGTGCTCGCTGGCCCATGACTACTGGACCTTCACGATTCTCCCTCTTCATTCGACCGAAATAGGCGTGAGCATCGGGCTGTCCATCAAGCAGTTCGTCGATGAAGCCCTGTTCGTCATTGGCCGCGAGATACGGTCCCCACCAGGCGTACAGGCGCTCGTATCCCACAGTGGAAGACGGGATTGCCCCGAGGGCCTTACCGCAGGCACTGCCGGCACCGTGGGCAGGGTGGACCTGGACATAGTCGGGCAGGGTCAGAAACTTATCCCGCAGGCTGGTGAACAACTGCTTGGCACCCTCGAATCGGGTATCAACGCCGCCCGCTGCCTCATCCAGCAGATCGGGGCGCCCCAAATCTCCCGAGAATACAAAGTCCCCCGACAGCAGGAAGCCGGGTTCGGAGCTGAAAGCTCCGTCGGTCACCAGGAAGGACAGGTGCTCCGGGGTGTGGCCAGGGGTATGAACGGCCTTGATGGTGATGTTGCCGATGACAATTTTGTCGCCGTCGTAGAGCCGTTCGCCGTCAAATTCGTACTGCCAGTCGGGGCCACCTTCACCGGAGACGTAAATCTTTGCACCAGTGGCGGCGGCGAGTTCGCGGGTACCTGAGAGGTAGTCGGCATGGATGTGGGTTTCAGTGACGGCGATGATCTCCATGCCGTTCTTTTTGGCCAGATCCTGGTAGACGGCAATGTCGCGGCGGCCGTCGACAACTACCGCGGTGCCGTTGGCCTGGCAGCCAATCAGGTAGCTGGCCTGTGCGAGGTCTTCATCGTAAATACGCTCGATAAGCATCTGCTGATCTCCTTCGTTCGTGGTCTTGATCTATTACTACTGTAATACCCCTAGGGGTATATGGCAAGGCAACATTCTTCTATGCTTCACGCTCTGGGGCACGCCCCCATGGCGGCCACCGGCGGAATGGGTTAGGTAGTCGGAAGACCGGCCTTGGTCCAGGCAGACATTCCACCGGCCATCGTGTCGGCGGTAAACCCTGCGCCGTTCAGCGCGTCGGCAACCCGGGCGGAGCGGTTGCCGCTCCGGCACACCGCGATCACATGAACCGAGGGATTCAGTTCGGACAGTCGCGCCTGCAACTCGCCCATCGGGATATGCAACGCCCCGGGGATCATGCCCTCGGCTAACTCAAAATCTTCCCGAACATCGAGAATGATCGACTCTGAACGGCGTTGGTCGGCCTCGTTGATGGTGATTTCAGCCATGGTTTTCTCCTTCAATAGTTCATTAGGGTGTGGCAGCGGTCAGGTCTTGCCCGCCGAACGATTGGATTGCGGGTGGGCCCACAGGTCTCGCCTGGCGTGGGCTGTGATTCAGGCGGGCGACGGGGCCTTCTCGCGTCGTGGCCCGTCAGGCTTGCGAAGGGGACACGATTTGAGGAAGAACCAGCAAGCCACAACGCCGACTGCCGCGAGTGCGGCAACCCCAGCAACGAAGAACCACCGCAGGTCAGCGGGTGCCTGCTGAATGAGTACAAACGTGCCCATTGCCAGAACGAACCACCCAAACGCCTTCCGCAGCGCCACCTCGGGAATTCGCCCGGCCAGTCTGGAGCCAATTAGGGTGCCCACGACGGCCGCCGCGGTCACGGCCAGGGTGATACCCCAGTCGATCTGCACCGTCGTCAGATACCCAGCGAGTCCGGCGAAGGACTTCATGGCGATGACGACGAGCGAGGTACCGACGGCAATCGACATCGGCAAGCCACCGAGCAATGCCAACGCTGGAACGACGAGGAATCCGCCGCCTGCGCCGACTAGTCCAGTCACAAGCCCCACAACAGCCCCATCCAGCAGCACTCTGCCGATAGGAAGTTCGTGCTTGACTGGCTCACCGCTGTCCGTCGATTTTTTCTTACGTCCGCGAAGCATCGCCACGGAGGTGGCGACCATCATGAGCGCAAAGGCAATGAGCAGGATCTGCCCCGGGATTTGCCCACCCAGGAGACCGCCGGCAAATGCACCGACCATTCCGGCCGCGCCAAAGATCAAGCCGGTTCGCCACATCACCCTCCCCCCACGCGCGTGACTGATGACACTGACCGCTGACGTGACGCCGACGACGAAAAGGGAAGCGGCGATAGCCTCCTTGGCCTCAAACCCGGCGACGTAGACCAGGATTGGGACGGTGAGGATCGATCCGCCGCCACCCAGCACGCCGAGGGAGAGCCCGATCACCACAGAGAGGGCCAGAACCAGGACCAGGGTGGTGGTCATGAGGCTGTGGTCTCATCTCCGGCGTTAGCAACGGGAAGAGTCAGTATGGCACTTTCGCGTGTGGGATCAACAGCGGCCCTGTTCCACGGCATCGTCGAGATGGCTTTACCCATCGCACAGGTGTTGGTTGCGGCCGAGAAGGTGAGACCAGTGCCAATGACACCGGCCAACAAACGGATTTTCGGTGATACGAATTTACCTCCAGTGAGGCCCACCATCACCAGGGAACCTGCTGCGAGACGGACCTGGCGCTCTAGATCCCAGCGGTCCTTACCCTTGACTACATCTCCACCGGCGGCAGCAAATCCTGGAACACCGCCCGTCAGTACATAGGCGGTGTCAATACCTGAGGTTGCTAGCCGCTGGCGGGCCTGTTCGGCGCGGATCCCGGAATGACAGACCAGCACGACGCGTGAGGCCAGGCGGGCTGCAAGCTCATCGGTGTGCTCTGACAGCAACGGCAGCGGCACGTTGTAGGAGCCGCGGATATGCATGGACTCAAATTCGGCGGCGGAGCGGACGTCGATCACGACGAGGTCCTGATGCTCTGTCGCCCATTCACGCAGAGTCCCCGGATCAAGTGCTGTGATGGAAGTGGACGTGGAAACAGGAGTCATGTGTGCCTCTCAAAAGGATGTACTGGATACCCCACCGAGTATTGCAGATACCCCATGGGTATGCAAAACACCCCAGGGGGTATACGATGGATCGTACACAATCTAAGCCCTTGGAGATCTCATGCAACTTGATTCGACTGAACTAGCGCCGGTCGTCAACAGACTTAAACGTGCGCAGGGTCAGCTCGCTGCTGTTACGCGCATGCTTGAGGAGAGCAAGGACTGCAAGGACATCGTGACGCAGCTGGCCGCCGTTTCCAAGGCACTCGATAGGGCTGGCTTCGCTATTATTGCCAGCGGTCTCGAGCAGTGCATCGTTCGCGAGGACGCCACGATGGACAGGAAAGAACTCGAGAAGCTTTTCCTCTCCCTCGCCTAACCGGGATGATCTTCCCTTGGGAGAAAGCTTCAGCACATGCTTTCGCCTCAGGCGTTGCGAGTCCCGCTGCCTTCGCCTCTGGAGTCACAGGCACTCATGAGTCAGCAGCGAAGAGCGCATCCTCAGCCGCGCGGGTCAGGGAACGAATTAGCTGGATCTGATCGGCTTCACTACCGTCACCGGTGTTCTTGGTGTAGATCACCAGGGCTACAGTGGAATCGCCATGGGTCAGGAGTGCAGCATCGTGGAGATCTGAACCTATCAGTCCGTACTTATGATGCACGGTGACCACCGGACTGGCTCCTGCAGGGATTAGTTCTTCATTGTTCGTTTCCTGCATGTAGCCCAGCAACTGAGCTGTATTCTCCCGGTTCAGCAGTTCTCCCTCATGAAGCATTGTCAGCACCCGCGCCATATCCGCGGTGGTAAGCAGATTTTCCTCGGGATCATAGGCAACACCAAGGGACTCGGCATAGTCAGTCAGTTCCGGATAACCGACAGACTGCATCAGGAGCAACCAGGCATTGTTGTCACTGTTGTTGACCATGTCCTGGATCTGGAAGCCCGCGTCTTCTTTGCCCAGGTTTTCATCGAGACTGGCTTCGCCGTCTTCGACTGAATGGTAGAAGGCTGCAGCCGTAATGATCTTTGCCGTGCTGGCAGCAAAGAACGCTGACTCTTCCCCGAAAAGTCGTGCATTATCGCCGGAAGTGTCGGCTATCGCGACCCCGCACTGGCGAACAACAATACAAGTGCAGGCAGGAACGCAAACTTCTTCGTGGTGACCTCCCAGGTGGTTCGATCTTGTCGTGGCCGGTACGACGCGCCGGCATCTCAACAAACCGATATTTGGCGTCTCTGTGACCTCCGGCAACACCTTGCATTCAGTGCCTCGCCTGTTACGAGCGTCCCACAGACCACTGCAGGGACAAGAACCAGTGTGCAGGTCAACCGTAGATATGAACCCTTCCAGCGGTGTCGTCGGCCGCAATCCAGCTCAATGGAGTCCGCAGCAGGGGTGGGGCGACGGACCGAGTGCGCTCCTTATGGGAGCGACACTTCGCAACCTTGGAGGGGTGTACTCACTAGCTGCTTGCAAAGCCTGGGAAGGGGATCTCCATTCCTGACCTTTCTGTCTTCCATTGAGCAACATCGTCATACCTGTGTGCAACAGTCGGCGTATTTGGTAGTCAATCTGACTAGACTTTTAGTTATCCGGATGTCAACCTTGGTCATCCTGACCGCGCCTATTGAGGAGAACCATGGCCATCAACAAAGATCAACGTCCGATCAGGGATGCTATTGATCGCGCTGTCCTCGAAGCACTCGACGCCGACCCTCGAATGACCGTGCTGGCCATCGCGCACCGCACAGGGTTGGCCCGCGGCACGGTCCAGGCGCGCCTGGAGCGCTACGAGTCACAAGGTGCCCTGAGGGACAACAGCGTGCGCATCGTGCCAGAGGCCCTCGGCCTGTTCATATCAGCGCATGTAGCCGCAGAGCTTGACCAGCACAGGATCGATGTTGCCGTTGAAGGGCTCCGCGCCATTCCAGAAATTGTCGAATGTCTTGCACCCGCAGGAGAAACGGACCTTCTCTGCCGGGTTGTCGCTCGCGACCCGGACGACCTCTACCGAGTGTCAGAAGAGATTCGCCTCTGCCCCGGAATCCTGCGAACCAGAACCAGCATGTTTCTTCGCCAGCCCATCCCCTACCGGATGAGTCCGCTGCTTGCGACGCTGGGTGGCTAACCAACGGATCGGTACAGCGGTTCCGCTGCGCTTCATGCCTGGTGACTGTCTACGTTCCCTATTGCTGCCCTTGCTGCTGCAGGAGGTCGGCGTGGTGAAGCGCGGCAACGTTTGGGTGGGCCCGCAACCGATAGCGCAGAGCATTATCCCCATAGGTTTCAAGGATTGGGCTGTTGGTCGGGTCCACCGACAGCCCCTGGGCCTTGGCGTGAAACTGCGGGCTCATGCGCAGTGCGGGCATGGTGGCATCCAGCGCCGGATTGTAGAAGAAGGGCAGGGAAATCCTGTCGGTTCCGGTACCAGGTGAGATGACACGGTGCAGTGTCGCTTTGAGGTAGCCGTTTGTCGCCAATTCGAGCATTTCACCGATGTTGACCACGAACGTTCCAGGGACCTGAGGTACGTCGATCCACTCTCCTTGGTATTCGACCTGGAGTCCGCCCTTTCCCGGTTCCACCAGGAGCAGCGTGAGCACTCCGCCGTCGCGGTGCGACCCGACGCCTTGTTTCGGCTCGTTGCCGGACTCCCCCGGGTAACGCACGATTTTCAGCATCGGGAAGGCGCTTGAACCAAAGGCTTCATCGAAACTGTCCTCCGGTGCACCGAGAGACACGGCAAGCGCCCGTAAAAGGTCGAGGGAAATGGCACTCAGTCGCTGAGTCCACTCAGAGACGATCTTCCGCATCTCGGGCAATTCAGCCGGCCACAAATTGGGGCCTTCCAACCGCCAGTAGTCAGCGACCCCTGCCGCCGGTTCCACAGCGTTGCGCTCGACGCCAATGTCGATCTGCTCTCGCCAGTCCACCGCCCGATCAGTCAATTCGGCGCCCATCCTGGTGTAGCCACGAAACTGGGGGCTATGAACGTTCTCCAGCTCCAGTTTTTGCTCCTCCGACAAGTCGAAGAAGCGCCTGGAGGTAGCGAGCATGGCGTCAGTGAGCTCCTGCGGGATGCCATGACCTGCCAGGTACAGGAATCCGACCTCGTGCATCGCATTGCGCAGATCGTCCCGGAAGTCCGATGCCTCCTCGGGCCCTGCGTTCAGCTGAGAGTAATCCAGGACGGGCAGTGATTCGAGTGACAAGTTCTTATAGTCCTTTACAACGCGTTTCGGAAACCGAAGTCCGTATCCGCTTCAATGTTACGACTCAAGCCGAAGAGACGAACGATCCCGTTGCGAAGTATGTCGATCTGACTTTGTGGCCGTGCGCAGTCCTCGTTTCAGCCCAGGCCGCAGCTTGGGAGCTGCAGTGAAATCAGGAGGCGGTCTTCACGACGAGCACGTCACAGGGTGCGTTATGTACGACACTCCACGCAACGCTTCCCAGAACCCGTCGAAGCCCCTTCATTCCCACGTTACCTACCACCAGCAATTGGGCACCGACACGCTCGGCTTCCTCGATGAGGACATCCTGCGGCTTGCCCCGCCCCGCAGCGGGGCGCACCTTCACGGAAGGGTGTTGTTCGCGCAGTTTCACTGCAACCTGCTCGGCCAACTTGAGAGCCTGCTCAGCATCATCCAGTATCCAAGTGTCGTTGCCGATATGGACAACTTCCGTGTTACCCGTAATGTGCGCGCTGACCACCACAAGTTCTGCATCGAGGCCTTCGGCAAGAGTCGCGGCGCGCGAGGCTGCCTTGTACGCGGTCTCGCTTCCATCCACACCAACAATCACACTTCCGGTCATGACGTTTCCTCCTCGAACTTCGAACCGCAATTGCGGTATGTGGTGCCTACTTGGTTCGCTTACCTTACTCGGTCAAAGAATCCCATGCCTCTTCGCCGACGCCCGGAACAAAACGGCCGGCGCGGTGACTATTGCAAGCCCCTTTCAGCGCCGCAGTGGATCACAGCGAATTCGGTCGAGGTCACCCGAATCGGAATCCCGACAGGAGAGTCGATCCTTACTGGTGTACTGGCTCGTGGAGGCCTAGATTACGGGCATGACTAGTTCTCCCGTACCAGGCACGCATAGTGACGAACCCCATGACAACACCATCCATGGCAGGCTCAATTGGCTTCGAGCGGGTGTGCTTGGAGCCAATGATGGGATTGTCTCGGTCGCTGCCCTCGTCGTCGGAGTTGCGGGAGCGACAACGGCAACCCCCGTGATTCTTGCCGCTGGCATTGCCGGTCTTGTCGGCGGTGCGATATCCATGGCCCTCGGAGAGTATGTGTCCGTGAGTAGTCAGAAAGACAGCCAGCAGGCCCTCATCGCCAAGGAACGCCTTGAGCTTGAAACCGAGCCTGAAGCGGAACTTGCGGAGCTGGCCGGGATCTACGAATCGAAGGGGCTTAGCCGGGACACAGCCCATCAGGTGGCAGTGGAACTCACCAAACACGATGCCCTGGGGGCCCATCTCGAAGCTGAACTCGGATTGCGCGAGGACGCCGTGGCGAGCCCGCTAGCTGCTGCGGCCGCATCTGCGCTGGCCTTCACCCTTGGCGCGATCCTGCCCCTGCTGACGATTCTTCTGTTTCCAGAGGAAACTCGTGTCCTCGCGACCTTCGTCGCAGTCCTGATTGCCCTCGCCGTAACCGGCTACGGAAGCGCACGGATTGGCGGCAACCCGGCGACGCGCCCAACCGTAAGGATCGTTCTTGGCGGCGCGCTGGCATTGGCAGCCACCTTCCTTATCGGGTCACTCCTGGGCACCACGGGAGTGGTCTGACGCTCCACTGATGCCTGGGAATCGCTCTCTCTTCATTGAGGTTGCCAACCAGGGAGGCGCCGTCAGTGTAAATGTTTGTACATTTAGTTTTTCCGAGTAGGTTTAATCCAGTGCCCCACTGAAGGTGGGGCTTATCGAGGCCTTTTACCGAACCCAGCCAAAGGCCTTGGTCCTTTAGATAGGAAGGCTGGGGCGGGGAAACCACAGGTGGGTTCTTTAGGAACCCTTGGGGTGAAGCCGGGCGGGGCGTTTGTCCTCGTGCGGCCGGGTGTCTCCCATCCGAATCCGACAGCTCACCTCGTAGGTATAGGGAGAGATTATCCATGTCATCAAATGCTGTGCGCGCCCGACATCGCGCCGATACGAAAAGCCGTTCGATTCTTCTCCTCAGCAGGCAAGCCGTCCTGCCTCAGGGGGGACCCAAGATCGCCGCGCTTGTGGTTGCTTCAGGAATGCTTGCGGCGGGAGCAAGCCCCGCCCACGCTTCGGCGATCGCCCACCCGGCGCAGGATCACACCGTTTCATCGTTCTCATCGGCTGCTTCACCAGTCGAAGTGGAGGCGAGCCCCACCGATCAAGGCACTGCGTACACCGTGAAGTCAGGTGATTCGCTGGGCGCTATCAGCGTTCAGACAGGTGTGGCGTTGCACAAGCTGCTGAGCCTAAACCAGCTCACCGTCGCGTCAATCATCTACCCGGGAAACACCATCGTGCTGTCCGAGGAGTCGAATGCCGTGACTGCTGCACCGGTTGACTCTGGCTCCGCAGCCTCGTCATCAGCGGTTTCGAACTTTAGCGTGAGTACACAAAGTGCATCGATCAGTCCCCTGAGTAACCGGGTGAGCAGCGAGTCAGGAAATATCTGGGATTCCTCGGACGCTCCCCAGAGCGGTACTGCCAACAGCCGTATTCTTGCCTTCGCCAACACGCAGTTGGGCGCTATTCAGGACTGCACCGTCCTGGGCGAAGGGGCATTGCGAGCCGCCGGGGCGATGGGGGTGGGAGACGAGTCCCCTGAGTCCTTGATGGCCTTCGCTACTCCGGTATCAGATCCCCAGCCCGGCGACTTCGTCTACTACGCCGACGGCGGGATGGGCTTTTCACACAACGCCGTCTACCTCGGCGACGGACGAGCCATCCACAGCGGCTGGAACGGTAACCAGACCGTTGAGGAATCCGTCAATGTGGGTTCCGGTCCTGTCTATTACCGGGTCAACATCTAGTTATCCAACGCCGCTGGCGGGTCTCAGACCTCGCTGACAGCGGTGTTTCTCGGACGCGCCCGGACACCAGATCCGACAAACAGGGATCTGGTGTCCGGGTGAATCCCCCTTTTCCTCCCCTTGTGCCTCCCCAGGGGCGCACGACGCCAGGAGTAATGAATGCCACAAGAATCTGATCAACGAACCGCGGGTGTTCGATCGGCCACCCTCATCGCTGCCCTGCTTGTCGCCGCGCTCATCCTGATTATTGGTTTGATCGCTTCCCAGCGAGCCTCCTCCCCCGTTTCAGATGGATCAGGAACAGACGTCGCAGAGGAATCCGGCGGCCGGGAGGAAGAAAAGTTCGATTTATCCCGGCGCATCGCCGACGACCCGTTAGCAATGGGTGAGGTCGACGCCCCCGTTGTTCTGGTCGAATACGCCGATTACAGATGCCCGTTCTGCGGGGTTTTCTCGCGCGAGACATTGCCGGCGTTGGTTGAGCAGTATGTTGCTAGCGGAGAACTAAGGATTGAGTGGCGAGATTTACCTGTTTTCGGAACTGAGTCTCTTGATGCTGCAGTTGCCGGCCGGGCAGCAGGGGAACAGGATAGGTTCTGGGAGTTCAATAAGGCCGTCTTCGCTGCGGCCCCCGACCGCGGACACATCAGCCTCCCGCGCGAGGAGCTGATCCGCATCGCAGAAGAAGTTGGGGTAGCCGACATCACGGCGTTCACAGCGGATCTGGACTCGGAGGAGCTCAATCAGGCTGTTCAAACCGACGCTGAGGAAGCCGCAGCCCTGGGAGCTACCGGAACACCCTTGTTTCTGGTGAACGACATCCCCATCTCGGGCGCCCAACCAGTAGAAGTATTTGAACAAGCCATTGAGACTGTGCTGGCAGAAACCAGTCCCCAGTAATGCTAATCGGATACAGCGGGGCGTTCCTCGGTGGTCTCCTCACCCTCCTCAGTCCGTGCTCAGCATTGTTGCTGCCAGCATTCTTCGCGTATGCCTTCAGCACAAAACGGCAACTGGTCGGCCGGACCATGCTCTTCTACGCAGGATTGTTGTGCATCCTCGTACCCCTGGGGGTCTTCGCTGGCACCCTGGGGTCCCTCGTCACCACTGACCGACACATTCTCATCGGGCTCGCAGCCACCCTCATGATCGTTTTGGGTCTCATTCAGATCCTCGGTGTCCGCCTACCGGCATTCATCCGCACCCGGTCCGCGACTGTCGGTTCCGGCGGTTCCGTCTTCGTCCTCGGATTGGCGTACGGGGTCGCAGGAGCCTGCACCGGACCCATCCTTGGGTCAATTCTTACCGTCGCCGCAGCTGGCAGCAACGCCGTCTACGGCGGAATTCTGCTCGCCATCTATGCACTGGGAATGGCAGTCCCGCTGTTCTTCCTCGCTGCGCTGTGGGACCGCCTCGGTGTTTCCGGACGTCGGTGGCTTCGTCCCCGCCCTGTAACCATCGGACGGTGGTCCAACACCTGGATTATGGTGATCTCTGGCTCCCTTTCGATCGGCATCGGAATCTTCCTCATCGCCACAGACGGAACAGCGAGTCTGGGTGGGATCCTTTCCGTTACTGACCAGTTTGCCCTCGAGAACGCGGTACGTACCTTCGCGGACTCAATCCCCGACGTAGCTGTCATGCTGTTAATTCTCATGCTCCTCACCGCAACCGGCGCCATCTACTTACGCCGGCGCAGCCACAGGTCATCAGCACCCCCGAATGACCCCGCATCACCAGAAGCGTCTTCGGATCAAGTGTCAAAGGAAGCTCCATGACTCCCCGTACCGAGAACCCCACGACTCAGCGACCCACTCTGCTCAACGCTCTTCTTCAGTGGCCCTTACGCCGGTGGATCGCCGTGTTATTCGGTGCGGTGGCGACCTTCCTGCTCGTAGCCATTCCGACCGATCTCATCGACACGCCATTATTTAGCCGTGAAGTTCCCCCCACCTGGTGGTCGGTGCCAGCACTGATCATCTCGTCGGCGCTAAGCGGCCTGGTCCTCGGTACCTATATCGCCCAGGATCGGATTGAGGAATCTCCGCGGTCCCGTTCGGGCATCGCGGGGGCGATCGTCACCTTTTTTGCCGTCGGCTGCCCCGTGTGCAACAAGATCGTCTTGCTCGCTCTGGGAACCTCGGGAGCGATGCAGTACTTCGAGCCCATTCAACCCGTCCTCGCGGTTCTCGCTATCGGCCTACTCTCCTGGGCCTTCTACCGGCGCGCCACGTACGAGGATCGTTGCCCAGTCCCAGCGAAGTCGGTGTAACGGCCGTTTGTTCAGGACGTCGGCGGATCCGCTTTACACCCGAAGGTGGTCGCAATCTCCACCCGGTCACCCACAACATAGGTCCGTCGGAACTCGACGTATTGCGCCCGATGACACCCAGTTCGCTCGATCAGTAGAAGTGGCGAACCGTCGGCACATTGCAGAAGCCTCGAGTGCTCCGGAGCGGCCAGGACAGCCGAGAGTTGCTCAGTTCCGCCGTTGAGGACCATTCCGCAATGCTTTTCGAGCTCCCCATACAAGGAGTTTCTGGTGAAATCTGAATCCACTAAACCTCCCGCAATGTCTGCAGGCATCCACACTTCGTCCAGCGCAATTGGCTCCTCGTCGGCAAAGCGCACCCGAGTGAGATGGAAGAATTCGGCGTCCTGCTCCAAGGAGAGCAGGGTCGCCGTGGCAGGACTCTGTGTGATTTCCTGTTGAAGCACAACGCTTCGGTGTTCCATCCCAGAGTCTCGCACGGACGCCAGCAGGCTGTATAACGGGCCGAAGGCTGTATTTCCTCCCGCCTGGACCCGCGACATTCGCCCGGGATGCGCGTTAACGTGCCCCGCATCCCGCAAGGGCCTCAACGCTGCCCTGATCGTTCCGCGGCTGACCCCGTATCGTTGCGCCAACTCAAGCTCGCCCGGGAACCGGGCATCGAAAGTGCCACGTTGGAGCTCGCTCAACAAATCGGCGCTCACCCGTTTCCACAACGGACCTGCCGCTCTAGTTCCATCAGTTGTCGTCATGCCGGTAATCCCTCCCGAAACCCTTCATTCAATCCGCACACCCGCATCCCCATTCATCCCATCTATTAGCTGAACCAAGGCTACGCCCCAGCAACTGGCCGAATGGCGCAGCTTGAACGGCCTGGGAATGGAACCGTGAGGGATTGTCTCGCTGGGTCCCCTTGCCACACTCCTGGCGCTGTGCGAGAGGTAACGCCGACCTTCAGCATCGCCCGACTCACGTGGTTCTCAACGGTGCGCTCGGAGATAAACAAACGCTCGGCGATCTCGGCGTTTGTCATGCCAGTGGCCACAATCTTGACCATCTCGAACTCTCAAGGTGTTAGTGGGCCCGTCGTAGAGTCTGACTTGAGGTCCTCGAGTTCCGCCAGCAGGGGATGCAATCCGAGCTGATCAGCGATTGCCCGGGTGCCTGCAGCACACTCGGCCCGGGACCGGGTGCCTGGACTTTCTAGTTTCGCCAACTCCAGGTGTTTCAGGTTCTGGTTTTCCGTTCCGTGGCTGATTAAACCGGAGTTTTGTTGGCCGGGTTATTCATCGTATCTGTTGGGGTTGTCATGTTCCTCTATGGGCTGGATAGGAGCATCTTTCCAGTGGGCAAGAATTCGGCCAATCAGTTTCTCCGACCCGGCGCGCCGGGCCTGTTGTTGCCGTTTGATTTCGCTATAGGTTTTTGCCTCTGTCGCGGAGCGGAGCGGATATTGTTGCGGGCCGCCTCGCCGTGGGGCGGGGTTCCAGTCATGCCGGTGGCGTGTCGTGGCGGTGCGCCCAGCGCCGGACGCCCTTCTCGGCCTCCACGATGATCAGCACCGTTGAGCCGATGCCGATGCAAAGGAGCCATTCCCACGGACGCAGGGGCGTGAGCCCGAGTAAGTCCGCGGAGACCGGCCAGGTTTGCACGGCCCAGTGCAGTGTCTGGGCCGCCAGGGAGGTGAAGAGCAGAGGTTTGTTGGCTAGCAGCCGGAGCTGGAATAAGGACTTGTTTTCTGCCCGCGAACTGTGGACCTGAAAGAAGGTAAGCACCACGAACATCGTCAGCGCGAAGGTCCGGGCATGGGTTTCCGTGTACCCGTTGTGGAGAGCCACAATGAAAGTCAGGGTCACGGCCAGCGCCATCCAGCAGCCGGTGATCCCAGCCCGGAACCACAGGGTGCGCGAAAGGATGCCCTCGGACGGCGCGCGGGGCGGGCGGGTGAGCTCATCACCTTCAGCCGGTTCGAAGGTCAGGGCGATGTCCTGGGCGCCATTGGTCACCACGTTCATCCACAGCATCTGGACCGGCAGGAACAGCAGGGGCACCTCGGCGAAAACGCTCAAGGTCACGGCAACCAGGGCGGCCGTACCAGTGGAGAGCAGGAAGAAAGTGGTCTTCCGGACCGCGGAGAACGTGACCCGCCCCTCTTCTACGGCGTGCACGATGGTGACAAAGTTGTCGTCGGTCAGTACGACATCGGAGGATTCGCGGGCGACGTCGGTTCCGGACTTACCCATCGCGACGCCGATCGCAGCCGCCTTGAGGGCCGGGGCGTCGTTGACGCCGTCGCCGGTGACAGCGACGACTTTGCCGTTGGCCTGCAGCGCGCGCACGATCCGTAGCTTCTCCACCGGGGACACCCGTGCCGCAACGGACGTCTGTAGTATCCGGGCGCCGAGCATCTGATCATCCAGGTCCGCCATTTCCGCGCCAGTGAGTGCGGGTTTGTCCGTCGAGAGGCCCAGCCGGCCGGCGATGGCCGTCGCTGTCACGGGATGGTCCCCGGTGATCATCATGACTTTGATCCCGGCCCGTCTGCATTTCACAATGGCGTCGGCTACTCCGGCCCGCGGAGGATCAGTCATTCCTTCCATCCCCAGAAACGTCAGACCGGAGGGCGGCGGCAGAGGTGAAGGCAGTTCCTCTCTATCGGCGAGAATTCTGGACCCAGTGGCAATGACACGCAGCCCGTCCCTGCCCATCGCCTCGTTGGCCGCGTGGATCTGCGCCTCGTCCAGAGGAACGGTTCCGCCGGGGACCGCCAGAACAACTGCCCCAGCCAGTACTGCCTCCGGAGATCCCTTCACGTACAGTGTCCGGCGCCCGGCGGCATCCTGCTGAACGGTCTGCGAATAGCGCAGGTGAGGTTCATAGGGTTGATGGGCAGCCGGTTCGGCTGTGCGCTCCGCTTCACTGATCGCGGCGCGGACGACGGCGGTCAGGGCCATTGCCGCGTCGACCGCGTCGCCTGAATATTCAAGGTCATCGTCTTCGGCGGAGAGTGTCGCCTCATTGGTCAGTGCACCGGCGCGCAGGACGGCACGCACCAGGGGCGAGTCCGTTGATCCGCCGTCGTCGTCCCCAGCGGAAACATCCACGGTCCCGTCACTCGTCCAGATCCTCTCCACGGTCAGCCGGTTCTCGGTGAGCGTCCCCGTCTTGTCCGAACCAATGACATTGGTGGACCCTAACGTCTCAACGGCAGGTAGAGTGCGCACAATCGCATTCCGCCGGGCCATCCGTGACACCCCCAGGCTCAGCGCCACCGTCAGGACGATCGGCAGCGACTCGGGAATGCTGGCAACCGCCAGTCCGACAGCGGTGCGGAACATCGTAGAGACGTCGTTGCCTAGCACCAGCCCGGCGATGAAGATGAAGACAATTGCGGCCAGGACGATCAGGCCGATCCGCCGCTCCAGGCTGTGGGTGAGCAGCTGTAGCGGTGATTTCCCGGTTGGGCCCTGGACGAGGGCGTTGATCTCTCCCAGGGCAGTGCTGGCCCCGGTCGCAATCACGACGCCTTTGCCTCTGCCATTCCCAACAAATGTGCCACTAAATGCCACGTTCGTTTTGTCGGCGTCGCTGATGTCTGCTGGCAAGGCAGCGGTATGCTTGGACGCGGCGAAGGACTCCCCCGTCAGCATCGACTCATCCACCTGCAGTCCGTTGGCTTCGAAAAGCCGCAGGTCAGCGGATACCCGTTCGCCGCTCTCCAGCAGCACCACGTCCCCGCGGACGACGTCTCGCCCCGGGATTACCTGTTCTGTGCCGTCCCGCAGTACCCGGCACGTCGGGCTGGCCAACGATTGGAGTGCACGCACGGCCTCCTCCGCCTTGCGTTCCTGAAAAAAGCCCAGGGCCGCATTGATACACAGGATGAGGAAGATCGCGCCTGCGTCCACCCAGTGCTGCTGAACCAGGGTCACCACAGCCGCCACCAGCAGAATACCAATCAGCGGGCTGATGAACTGGCGAAAAAGTACCCGCCACCAGGGGCTCACCTTCGCGAAGCTCAGCTCGTTCGGGCCCAGTTCAGCCAGTCGGCGGGTAGCCTCGGAACCGCTGAGCCCTTGCGGGCACGATGACAAAACCGAAAAGACCTCGGGAGGATTCAACGCGTGCCATGAGGGCGGCGTGACTGAGCTCGGCGCGGAGGCCGCGGGCTGGGCTGCCATGGGCTCAGTCTTCTCGGACACTGGCTATCCGACAAGGGACCTTCGGACCGAGTACCGCAGCTGTCTGCAACAGGACAGCGGGAGCGCCTGTGCGCCGTAGAGGCCTTCCAGAAGGGGTCCTTAGGCTCTACCTGCCGAATTCAGCCAGGGCATGATCAAAGGAGGAGACCCTCAACCAGTCAAGGACTGATCGTGAACGCGACTTTGATCCCACCCCATTCGAAAAGAGCTATGATTCCTCGCCCAGAGTGTTCTGGCCTAACTCACAGTGGGGGGCCAGCGTGAGTACCCACGAGGCGCCGCAGCATCCGATTCTCGTCGGCTACGACGGATCTGACACATCAGAACGTGCAGTTTTGTGGGCTGCGCACCACGCCGCTGCGACCGGGCTGCCCCTCGTTGTCGTGCACTGCTGGATGGGAATGTCTCATTCAGGCGGACCTGGCTCGATCATCGACGCCTCCGACAGTGCCCGGCGGGCAGCAGAAAGAACTGCTGCCAAAGGGTTGGAACTCGCGAAACAGGCCGAGCCAGACGTCAACACAAGCGCTCGTCTGATTGTTGGACACCCCTCCGAGGTCCTCACGAAAGCTTCCACGGACGCTTCTCTGCTTGTCACCGGGTCCAGAGGACTGGGCGGTTTCAAAGGCCTGCTCATCGGATCAGTCAGTCTCCACCTGGCATCCTGTGCCTCCTGCCCCGTTGCCGTCGTACGAAAAGAACGACTGGCAAAAAGGGGCATCCTCGTCGCCATTGACGGCTCGCCCCAAAGCGACAAAGCCCTTCTGTTCGCCGCGGATATGGCGAAAGCGCGCCACACCTCCCTACGTCTACTGCATATTCGTCCCTACAGCCGATACGCCATCACGCGACCACCGGTTTCAGAATCAAAGAACGACCCAGTCGTCCAGCAGGCCCTCGATCTACTGGACGATGACGTCGATGTCACCATCGTCGAAGACTCGTTGGACGGACCCACTGTGCCGAGGAATATCGTTCTGCATGCACAAAAGGCCTCCTGCGTTGTTGTCGGCGCCAAAGGACGCAACACCCTCACCGTTCGCCTCGGGTCCACCGTGCACGCGGTCTTGCATTATGCCCAGGGGACAACCATCATCGTCCGCTGATGAAGCCTGTTCTCGGCCCAGGTGAATCCGTCAATCTTGTCTACGAGCCCGCCGATCACCCAGCTCATCGACTGCGGCGTGGAAGTTCTCCAGTACCCGTAAGGTATTCAGCAATTGTGGCGAGTTTGGTATTGGTATTCGAGCTCGAACGCACAAGCAGAATGAATGCTTGATTCCCAGTGATTCCGTACCGCTCCATCAAAATCCCCTTAGCCTGACCGATCGTGTCCCGGCTGGCAAGAGCATCATGCATCTGATCCATTTTTTTGCTCTCCGCAAAAGCCACCGACGCGTGAGCGGCAATCAAGAGTCCAATTTCCTCCGATTCGGCATTGAATGCGTTGGTGTGCCGGCTATAGAGGTTCATCGCCCCAAGGTTGTCCCCTTCCACGTAAAGCTGAAAAGCGAGCATACTCGCAGCACCGAGGTTCATCGCCCCCTCAGCAAAACGGGGCCAGCGGTCTTCGTGAGCCATATCCGGAACACTGACGGTGCGGTGTTCGAATACCGCATCAAGGCAAGGACCCTGACCGACCCGGGTCTGCAGAGCATCAACCTGTCGGGGGAGATCGCTCGACGGTGCGCGGGACTCTACGCCCCGTCGTCCCGTTATCAGACTGATCGAGGCATCATCGGTGCCCGGCACCAGGTCGATGGCTGCCTTGACCATATGCGCGAGGAGGGATTCCACATCGTCTTCGGCTTGCAGCACACGAGCGAACTCACTCATCTGCTCGGCCATGTCTTCGAAAGCGACACTGCTTGGGATAGCTCCAACGAGTCTGTTCGGTGCGGTACTGCTTTCCGCCATATCCCAGTATCCCGCGTTATGTGAATCCAGTCCACAGATCGTCCGAAGCCCCGTCAGCACCACGATTGGACATCAACTCGTGGAGAGACGCGTGGGCTACTTCTGCGCACTTTGCAGCGCTCGGGGCTACCGCCCTGGCGTATTTGCGTCTAAGCTGTCCCTTAGGTCCAGTAGCTGGCCGCAAGAAGATCAACTTGTGGAGCCATGCGTGGAACATAAATTGCGAGTCATTATCAAGCTGGATATCGATCATGCCAGCGCGACCGTTCAGATTACCGGTTGTCTGACGCCTCAAGGCTGTAAGGCGCTTCTCCCCCTAATCATCCGCGCTCAAGGCTTATCAGGAAGTCTCGCGGTTCAGATTGACCTCTCGCACGCACGGCACATCGACGCCGAAGCATTGCATTCGCTGGAGGCCTACTCGCTCACGGGGACCGTCGCGGCAGATCCCCAACTCCGGATCACGATGCCCGCTCATCTCCCTACCTGTCCCGCGCTGAAGCACAGCCTCGATGTTCTTTAGACGCAAGCAACCCAGAAGAAGCCTTCCCCTGGGTGCCAGAATGCCCAGGGGACCTCCACTTGCCAATTTCTCGACGAGTCCCGNGCCACGTTCGGGCGGAGCATGGGGGGTCTGCCCGGACGTGGCGTTACACAGAACAACGGAGTTCGATAACAGCACGGCAAAGACCCGATGGCGCCGTATCGGGATGTGAAGAAGCACTTCCGGGATCTGGTCCTACAACACCCGAACGTTGTGCCCCTCTTGGTCATCCGACCGCTATTCACCCCTCTGGGCTTGGGCCTCCCCGCGCGCTTCGCCCCATCGAACAGCTCCTGGCGCCATTCTGAAGGCCGGCTTCGACTTGCGTGGGGCTTTGCACGTATCCCGAGGGGGTCTTGAGAGCAGCCTCAGGAGAACGCTATAGCCTGAGTCGCTTGAGGCTGGGCCGCAGGTGGACAAGCAAACAGGTCAGGGCCTTGATCGCGCCCAAGAATTTCATTGGTGAGAGCACAGGAAATCAGGCCGGGTATCTTCGGGACCCTCGGGTCTATGGTTAAGTCAGGACGGAAATCTGAGAGCAAGCTGGAGGAGATAGGGCTGTTATCTATGGGCGACCCACCATGCCACGGTGCGCTGCGCCGGAGGAGTCATGCCTGAGCTATATCCGGCGCTGGGCTCGGATAGTGCCCAGCTATGCGCTCCCTATCTTGAGTTATTGCCCATCACGGGTGCGTCAATCTCCGTGTTCGGTGGATCTATGCACGAAACCTTACTTCATGCCAGCGATGCGGTAGCGGCCAGATTAGACGAACTGCAATTCGATCTTGGAGAAGGCCCTCGGTGGGAGGCTCTTCGTACCCGCCTTCCGGTGCTTCTACCTGATCTACGGTTCGGGGATCAGCATTTATGGCCGGTCTTTGGGAAGGCTGTCGCCGAGACGGGCGTTGCGGCGATGTTTGTTTTCCCGCTGACCATCGGGGCAATCAATGTTGGTGTGGTGGAACTGTATAGAACGTCACCTTGGACCCTGAGTCGTTCCGATCTAATCACTGCGTCATCGCTCGCAGAAAACACGTCATGGACGGTCTTGCGCCAGTTACTGAATGACAACGCTGTTGACCATAACGGATCCGTTCCAGGAAGTTCCCTAATATCTCGGCGGGAAATCCATCAAGCCACCGGTATGGTTCTCGCCCAGGCAGCCCTGTCCGCAGCCGATGCACTGCTGCTTCTACGCGCTCATGCGTTCGCCAACGGCAGCACGCTAGCGGAAATCGCTCGAACTGTGGTTGCCCGTGAACTGGATTTCTCCCCGCCCGACGAAAGGAACGATCAGCATGTGCTGGAGTAGAGTGGGCGCATCGTGACTACATCGCGTTCGGAACAGGTCAGCGCCGCGTTTGTGAAACTGGCAGAGACACTCGTCGCCGACTATCACGTCCTGGATCTTCTGCAAACCCTCGTTGAGGAGACAGTCAGCCTGCTCGATGCCGCTGCCGTTGGCCTATTGTTGGCCGATCCACACGGAGAGCTGCAGGTGGTCGCCTCTACCAATGAGGAAAGCAGGCTCGTGGAAATGCTTCAGCTTCAGGCCGGTGCCGGTCCATGCGTCGAATGTTTCAAAACAGGCGTGGCGATAACCATCGACAGCATCGATTCCATGGGCCCACGCTGGCCCGAATTCCAGGCCGCGGCACTCAGCCAGGGGTTTCACTCAATACACGCGGTCCCGCTACGGGTGCGTGACCGAACCATCGGCGCTATGGGATTGTTCGGCCGGGATGTCGGTGCCCTGACTGCGGAGGACTCAGCCATTGGCCAGGCGTTGGCAGACGTAGCGACCATCGGCTTACTCCACGAGCGCACCATCCGTGAAGGCACACTAATCAACGATCAACTACAACGTGCGCTAACCGGCCGGGTCCTCGTTGAACAGGCGAAGGGGGTGATCTCGCAAACCGAGAACGTTGACTTGGATGAGGCCTTCAACATGATCCGCCGATACTCGCGTTCACACCACCTTGGATTGCAAGACACGGCACGCAAAATCGTCAGTGGTTCTCTCACGCTTTAGGATCGCTGGATTGCTGGTCCCTACGGTCAAGTTCCTCAGTCAGCTCCTCCAGGCGCGTACTTGTTTCGGGGTCCGGCTCGGTATCGCGGACATATTCCATATCAAGTTGACGACCCGTTCTACTGTTGAGGACTTCTACCTGGAGAGTGTCTAAATCGGTTAAGTCCTCGGGGAACTGCTCCTCGGGTGCAAGCCGGCTCGGGGCCGAAGGCTCACTGCTGGCACCCACTCCTGCCAACGGGTCTGGCGCTGGTTCGGAAGCGGCACTGAGACCAGGCGATGCCGGGTAGGTGGCTTGCCAGTTTGAACCCGCAGACAGGTGGTCTGCTCTCGAGTCCGGCCCAACCTCCCTGGCGGACTGCGGGGGAGGCTCGATGACCGACCACGCAGGCTAATTACCGAGCCTTTTCACGGCCTCCGGATCGACAGACCGCGCCCCGCTGAGATCGATACTCATGCTGAGATCCGGTGCCAGATAGCTCGTGCTCACAACCATTCGGATCAGGGCATCACTATTAGTCTGCGTCAGTGATCCGCGGACGACCACGGTCGCAAAGTTCAGGTCGGTATTGACCTGGATGAGTGCGCTCAGCCCCAATTCCGGCGCTAGGTGTCTAACCTCTTGCCCGGCGGACAGCCCTTTAGAAATCGCCATGATCTAACCCAACACTAGTAGATGTCCACATAGTCCATGCAGGCGTGCCGGGGTCCGGGGCAACACCCCAACAGTAACGCGCGCGAAGGTGTCAGTCCACCGGTTTCTGCTATCCAGGGCTGACCAGCACTGTTGATAATAAACCCAGCTGGCCCAGGTCTTCGACCTTGCCTCGTGCAGCACAGTGAACGGGCGTGAGGCACTCAGCAACGCCGGCAAAGGTATCCCGGATTGAGCAATCGAGACGCCTCATGTGAACCCAGTACGAGCCGTCCGCAACACCTCTTGTGTTCATATCATAAGCATGCTTACATTGAGTACCGGCGGTGGTTCCCAGAGACGTTCACCGAACGTAGATTTCAGGGACCACGCCAGCACTTGAGATTACCCAACACAAGGTTCCATCCGTATTTCAGGTTTCGATGGCCCAGACCCTGCTACGGAATATGTTTCCGCATCCCAGCGCCGTTTCTGCCACACCTACCCACACTTCAGTCTCAGCCCATTTAGCCGCCATTCGATCCATCGATAGATGGCCGGTGCCCGGGGCAGCGAAGGATGTCGCGCGGACCGCCGGTAGCGAAGCTAGGAAGCACGCATCTCTCTCTAGGAGGAAGATCATGACCGCTCACAATCACCAGCTCGACAGCACCCGCGAGAAGACAACCATGCAGAAAGCCGCAATGGGCATGGGCGCCGTTTTTCTACTCGTCGGCATTCTCGGGTTCATTCCGGGGGTCACCAGCCAACACGATCAGATGGACATGGCAGGACCCGAATCTGAGGCGTTGTTGCTAGGCATTTTTCAGGTGTCGATCCTACACAACATCGTTCACCTTCTTTTCGGCGTCGCTGGCCTGGCCCTTGCCCGTAGCTACTCGAACGCCAAGAACTACCTCCTCATCGGAGGAGTTATTTACCTGGTGCTCTGGATTTACGGACTGGTCATTGATCAGGATTCCACCGCTAACTTCGTCCCACTGAATGATGCGGACAACTGGCTACATCTGTTCCTGGGCGTCGCGATGATTGCACTAGCGCTGATCCTTCGCCGGAAGCGGGACCACAACACAGGCAACCGCACCTAAAGAAAAAGCAACACCCTCCGACGGGGTCCTGCTCGCGGGCAGGACCCCGTCGGTTCCAGTACCGACCGTAGGGTCTCGTCCAGACAGGAACATCAATCATGAGCACTGAGGCCCCTACCCGTAGCGTGCGCGTTGCTAAGCCGAACGACGTCGTCGCCTCCTATGCGACGCTGCTGAAGCAGGTACGCAAAGAAGGTCTGCTGAACCGTCGCCGCCGCTTTTACGTTTCCGTCTTCGCTGCACTGGCGATAACCATGGGTGCCGCCTGGACCGGTTTCGCCCTGCTGGGCGACACCTGGTTCCAGTTATTGATCGCCGCCGTGCTCGGCGTCGTCTTCACGCAGATCGCATTCCTGGCCCACGAGGCCTCCCACCGGCAGATTTTCAAGACCCGCGGGGCCAACGACTGGTCCGGACGGATCCTGGCCGCCGGCGTCGTCGGCATCAGCTACCAGTGGTGGATGAATAAACACACCCGCCATCACAACGACCCCAACGTGGTGGGCAAAGACCCGGACATTGAGATCGATACCATCTCCTTCACCGAGGACGACGCAGCCAAAGCCACGGGACTCCACGCCTGGATCACCCGCCGCCAGGGCTACCTCTTCTTCCCGCTGCTGACCTTCGAAGGTTTGAACCTGCACGCCAAGTCGATCGGCACACTGTTCCGCCCCGGCGCTGTCCAAGGCCGCTGGATCGAACTGGCCCTCCTCGCGATCCGGTTCGGCGCCTACCTCGGCGTCCTGTTCTGGTTCCTGCCCCTCGGCATGGCGTTCGCCTTCATCGGCGTTCAAATGGCCGTGTTCGGCATCTACATGGGAGCCTCCTTCGCCCCCAACCACAAGGGCATGCCGATCATCCCCAAGAACAGCAAACTCGACTTCTTCCAGAAACAGGTCCTCACCTCACGCAACATTCGCGGCGGCAACTTCATCAACAACGCCTTCGGCGGCCTGAACTTCCAGATCGAACACCACCTGTTCCCCGACATGCCCCGCCCGCACCTCCGAGCAGCAGCACTGATCGTCCGCGAGCATTGCGAACGCCTCAAAGTCCCCTACACCGAGGTCGGCGTCGCAGCCTCCTACGGCGCCGTCGTGTCCTACCTCAACCGGGTAGGCCTCGCCGCACGCGACCCCTTCGACTGCCCCATGGTCAACAAATACCGGCACCAATAGCCCGA
>NZ_ALPM01000045.1:0-11719 GCF_000294595.1 Arthrobacter sp. TB 23
CGTCACCGTCCCGGTGATGACTCTCCTCGGTGGGGACACACCGGGTGAGTTGGAAGGCTACGGGCCGATTGATCCCGAGACCGCACGCCAACTCGCCGGCCACGCACCATCGTTCACCAGGATCCTCACCCACCCCTTCACCGGGGCCAGGCTCGGAGCCGATGCGACCACGTACCGTGTCCCGCAGGACCTCAAGGATGCGGTCCGGGTCAGGGACGGAACCTGCCGGCATCCGGGATGTAACCGGTTGGCGGTGTTCTGCGAACTCGACCACACCACCCCCTGGTCCCAAGGAGGCAAAACGTCCTACGGGAATCTGGCGTCCCTGTGTAAACGCCACCACATGTTCAAAACCGAAGGCTACTGGCACTACCAACAACCCGACCCCGGCACCATCATCGCGATCTCACCACTCGGCGAAACCTACCTCACCACCGCCGACCCACCACCAGCCCCACCAGCACCAGCACCTCCAGCACCAGAGATACCTCCGCCCTTCTAGCCAACTCAGTTCTCCTGTGCTGCCCAATTGCCTCGATCTACTGAGACAGACCTGAATGCACAGTTCTAACCTTCTAGCCTTCAGCGGTGGCAACGGTCCGTTCAATGGCGGCAGCGAAGATCGGGAGGCTTCGTTCTAGCATCTCCTCGTTGGCAGTCAGGGAAATCCTAAAGAAGCCGGGTGTCTCGAAATGCACGCCTGGCATCACAAAGACCCCCTGGGCCGCTAGGGTCGCCACGAATGCCTCGTCGTCGGGGTCCGGCGAGCGCACAAACAGGTAAAACGTTCCTTCCGGGCGGATAACCCGATAACCCATCTCCTGCAACGCATCAACCATCCGGTCGCGTTTGCGTTGGAGCGCCGGGATATCGATCGAAAACTGTTCGAGTCTGGGCAATGCGTGCTGGAGCACGGCGTTTGGGTAAATCCATCCCATCGCCAGTTGCAGGGCGTCAAGTGCGCTGACAACCACATCACGATCAGGCAGGTTCGGATGCAACGCCAGATAGCCGATCCGTTCACCCGGCGAAAGATGAGTCTTCCCGTACGAGTAGGCCAGCAGGGTATAGCGGTAAAACTCGATCGGACTATGGAATCGAGCACCGTCAAACACGATGCGGTTATAGGGCTCATCGGAAATGAGATAAATCCGGCGACCAATCGCGGCCGAGCCGCTCTCAAGCACTGCCGCGAGACGTTCGAGCACAGCTGGCGGATAAATCCGGCCGCTGGGGTTGTTGGGAGTGTTGACAATCACCGCACACGTGCGGCTGGTGATCGCCGCTGCGATCTGGTCCACGTCGAGGTCAAAGGTCTCCAAATCCACAGTGACCTTTACGGGGACGAGCCCGGCCTCGATGACGATCGGCTCGTAGAAGAACCACGGTGGAAGGCTGTAGATCACCTCGTCGCCGGGGTCTCCCACTGCCTTGAGCGCGAGGGCGATCGCCGTGAAACCGCCGGTAGCCAGGTGGATGTCCTCGGGACGAAATGGCACCCCAATGAGGCGCTGGAGGGAGGCCGCGGCCGCCTCCTGCGCCTCAGGGGTGTTTTGTTTGTAGGCAAACCATTGGTCGTTGCGTGGAATTGTGGCTTCCTGGAGCGCCGCAACATAGGCCTCTTGCGGCATCTCGTGTGGGTTACCGAAAGTCAGGTCGCAGATGCCTGGCTCGTTCCGGCGCGCAGCATACGTCGAGGACGTGAGGAAAGCATTGAGGAGCCGGTAAGGCTCGGCTGCTGCCACGTTCCCAGCCCGCTGCGATATCGGCGAACTGGCAAGCCCCGGTGTCATCGAACTGGAGCGGTCAGGATCAGGTATTCCCGGCTGCTGGCTGGTCTTTGGCGCCGGACCCTTATCCAGTGCATCGTTGGCTGGTACGTCATGGTCGGGTGGGTTGGTTTGATCACTCATGATCGCTCCTCAGCTGTCGAATAATCAGCGCGCTGAATCAGTGGAGGCTGTGATGCGACCGATTATGGCCTCCACTGATTCAGCTGTAAAGAGCGCTTCCAGACCGGGCCTTTCCCTCCGCGGAACGGGTTGGAGGGGGCCGGGGACTGCTGCGGTGTTATCTACCCAGAGTGTTATCTACCCAGAGTGTTATCTACCCAGAGTGTTATCTACCCACGGTGAGCCGGTTCAGCGCGGTGGCCCTGCTCGTCCCGCCTGCCCGCCGAGCCTGGACCCGACAACCCGGATGACCCGCCGCGGTGCACCGGTCCGGATTCGCGTCCTAGCCGGGATGGCCACCAGATCCGCCGACCCAGGTCGTAGGACAGGGCCGGCACCAGCAGCGAGCGCACGATCAGCGTATCCAACAGCACACCGAAGGCCACGATGAACGCAATCTGGGCAAGGAACAGAATCGGGATGACCCCCAGGGCTGCGAAGGTGGCCGCCAGCACCACACCCGCAGAGGTGATGACTCCGCCGGTGACACCCAGACCCCTCAGAATTCCGGGGCGGGTTCCGATGCGTAGCGATTCCTCCCGGACTCGTGTCATCAGGAAAATGTTGTAATCCACCCCCAATGCCACGAGGAACACGAAGCCAAACAGCGGAACCGACGCATCTGCACCCTCAAAACCGAGCAGGTTGTTGAACACCAGGGCCGACACGCCCAGCGCCGTCGCGAAGGAGAGCACCACGCTGAGGATCAGTAGGACCGGCGCCACGATGGAACGGAGCAGGAGCATCAAGATCACCAGAATCACCGCCAACACGATCGGAATGATCTTCACCAGGTCAGCCTGGGCCGTGTCGTTGGTGTCAATCGCGATCGCGGTTACGCCACCAACCAGTGCCTCTGGGCTGGCGTCGTCCAGTGCGGTCCGCAACTCACGCACCACGTCTTCGGCCTCATCGGAGTCTGCCGGTGACTGCAGTGTGCCGGTAATCAGCACGTTGCCGCCACGGACGACGACGTCGCTGCCGGGTTCGGGAGACTCGGAACTGAGCGCGGCGTCAGTGATGCCGGCCTGGCTCTGCACCACTTCCAGGACAGCATCCTGGTCCTGCTCTGGGGCGATCACCGAGACTGGGCTCCCCGAACCGGCGTCGAAGTGGCGCGCCAGGGCTTCCTGCCCGTCCACCGCATTCGATTCCGTGAGGATCAGTGCGGACTGTGGTACTCCGTTAGCCTGCAGTTGGAACAAGCCCAGGGAACCGGCGGCCAGGACGAGGAATGAAGCGATCCAGACGGGTCGGGCGTGCCGGGAGATCAGTGTCGCCACCTTCTTCCAGATGCCACGCAGTCCCTCCAGCCCGGTGGCGTTCACTCCTTCGGGCTGAACGTGGCTGGACCCCAGTTTGGGGCGCAGCGGCCAAAACGCCGACCTGCCGAAGAGCAGGAGAAGAGAGGGCAGCAGTGTCAGGGCAGCCGCCAAGGAGAAGAGGATTCCAATCGCCGCGATCGGACCGAGGCTCCGGTTGGAGTTGAGGTCGGAAAACAATAGACAGAGCAGCGCAACAATAACCGTGGCCCCGGAGGCAAGAATCGGTTCGAACGAGCCGCGGTACGCCACCCGCATCGCGTCCCATTTTGCGGCGTGTTCGCCAAGTGCTTCCCTGAACCGTGCAACAAGCAGCAGCGCGTAATCGGTCGCCGCGCCGATGACCAGGATAAACAGGATTCCCTGGCTCTGACCACTGAGCTGAATCCATCCCCAGTCGGCCAGGGCATAGACCAGAACGATCGATGTGGCCAGCGCAAACACTGAGGTCAGCAGCACCAGGAACGGAAGGATCACAGACCGGTAGACGGACAACAGGATCAGAAAGACCGCTCCCAGCGCCACGCTGAGCAACAACCCATCAATGCCGCTGAAGGCGCTTGAGAGGTCGGTGGCAAAACCGGCCGGCCCCGTGACGTACCCGGTGGTACCGTCGGGGATCTCGGCGGTCAGCACCTCCCGAAGCGCCTCTACCACCTCCCCGATCTCGGCGTCGTCCGCTACAAACGCGATGTACTGAATAGCGAATGAATCTTCGGCTGGCACGGGCCCGATGACAGTTGGCGCTCCGGCTTCAGCAGGCTCCAGTCCCTCAACCGCCGCGAGGGAGGTAGCAAGCTCCTCGTACCCACCGAGGTCGGCTGGTGGAATCTCCGTCTCCGATTCGACGACGATCACCGCAGGCAGGGAGTCCGAATCAGTGAATTGGTTCTGCAGTTCACCTGCTTCGGTGGATTCGGCGTTGGCCGGGAGGAACGACGCCTGGTCATTGCTCGAGACTTCCTCCAACTTGCCGAAGGTGGGACCCCCGAACGCGGCGCCCACCAGCCAGATCAGGACGACGACGGCGGGCAACAGGACCCGTAACCACTTGCTGTGCATGATGAACGCCTCTCAACGAAATTATCTCTAAAACAAACTATATCCATCATGGAGATATAATTGGTAGACGGACTAGAGTTGTTTCTTGCGGTAACTGTTGAAACGACGAGGTGAGAGTGAGCATGGCAGAGAACCCCCGGCCCGAACTGATGGCGTTGCTCCAACAGTTCACCGTGGAAACGGATCGGTACGTGGATACTGTCAGCGCGCGGGATTCTCTCTATCGGACAGATCTGAATGCCCTCGGCGTCATGATGGGCGCCGCCCGGGCCGGTGCCGTCGTGACTCCCGGGATGCTGCGCTCCGAACTGCACCTGAGTTCCCCTGCGACTACCGCACTGGTGGACCGCCTGGATAATGCGGGCCATGTGAAACGCTCCAGGAGCGACGTCGACCGGCGGCAGGTCCACCTCGAAATGACCGAGAAGGCAATGGCCACCGGCGGCAAACTTTTCGCCCCACTGGCCCAGCACATCGGTGGCGCGCTGGCACAGTTCTCCACCGAGGAGCAGGAACTGCTGGCCGAGATGATGCGTCAGATCACGAGCGCAACCATCGCCGCGCGAGAGGAAGTAGCGCAGCAACCGGCCGGGTAGTGCTGGTTGCTAGGCTGAGCCAATGGATCGATCACGCGCCAGACAGGACCATTTCGACACCGTAGTGGTGGGCGGAGGCCATAACGGGCTCGTTGCAGCCACGTACCTGGCCAAGGCGGGCCGGTCGGTGGTGGTCCTCGAGCGCCAGGACCAAGTGGGTGGCGCCGCCGTATCCGCAGAGGCCTTTCCCGGCACGGGAGCGCGACTGTCGCGGTATTCCTACCTGGTGAGCCTCCTCCCCCAGCAGATTATCAACGATTTGGGGTTGGATCTGGAGCTGGTCCGTCGACGGTATTCCTCCTACACGCCGGTGGCCGGCGGCGCTTCCGGCCTGCTGGTCGACAACGAGGACCGCAAAGCGACCCGAAAGAGTTTCCGCAGGATCGATGCGGGCGACGATGCTGGGGCCTTTGGCGAGTTCTACGGTCGCACCGCGACCCTCGCCGAGCGACTATGGCCCACGTTCACCAAGCCGCTGCTCAGGCGCGCTGAGGCGAGGGAACTGGTCGGCGACGACGAGATTTGGGCCGACTTCATTGAACAGCCGCTCGGTGGGGTAATCGAGCGCTCGGTGGAGTCAGATTTGGTACGTGGGGTACTCCTCACCGATGGCTTGATCAGCACTTTCGCGCGGGCCCACGACGAGGACCTGCAGCAAAACAAGTGCTTCCTCTATCACGTGGTTGGCGGGGGAACCGGGGACTGGGATGTCCCGGTCGGCGGCATGGGAGCAGTCAGCGGTGCCCTGGAACGGGCCGCGCTGGCCGCGGGAGTGGAGATCCGCACGGGGGCCGAGGTGACAGCGGTGGCGCCCAACGGCGTCGTCCATTACCAACCAGCGGAGGAGAGCAGCCGCATGCGGAGCGTGACCGGCGAATACGTGCTGGCCAACGTCACGCCCGCTGTGCTGGGTCGGCTGATGGGCGGTCCGGGCGCCGACGGTTTCGCAACCTCCGCAGGTGCGGCCGAGGGCGCCCAGGTCAAAGTCAACCTGCTGCTCTCGCGGCTTCCGAAACTCAAGGACCCCGAGATCAGCCCCGAGCAGGCCTTCGGCGGAACCTTTCACATCAACGAGTTGTACTCGCAGTTGGACACCGCGTACACCGCCGCGGAGAACGGCAGGATCCCATCCCCCTTGCCGATCGAAATTTACTGCCATTCCCTGGCCGATCCGTCGATCCTGTCGGAGTCACTGCGGGAGTCGGGCGCCCACACCCTGACCGTTTTTTCTTTGCAGACCCCGCATCGATTAAGCCATGACGCCGATCACGACGTGCTGCGCGCAGAGCTACAGGCTGCAGTGCTTGAATCGCTGAACAGCGTGCTGGCCGAGCCCATCGAGGATTGCATCCTGCGCGACGGCGACGGCAAGCCTTGCATTGAAACGAAAACCACCCTCGATCTGGAGGAGACGCTGGGCCTGACCGGCGGGAACATCTTCCACGGTCCGTTGTCGTGGCCGTTTGCCGAGGACGATGCACCCCTGGACACCCCCGCCCAGCGCTGGGGTGTCGCCACCGACCACCAGCGCGTGCTGCTCTGCGGGGCGGGATCCCAACGAGGCGGTGGCGTCAGCGGGCTGGGTGGCCACAGCGCCGCCATGGCCCTCCTCGAGGAGCATTAGAGGTTCAGAAGAAAACGCCGAGTGGAACGCTTAACCGGTCATGTGACTGGTCCCGCCAGTAGAGTGAAAGCCTATTGACCCTGGACTTACCGCGAGTGTCCGCACCGGTGCGGAGCATCGGACGGCCGCTCACCATACCTTGAGGCGAGTTTGAAAAAGACACCAACCGAGGGACCGCGGGCCCTCGTCATCAGTACCAGCCGGGACAGGGGTGCGCTTGCTGCCGTCCGCTCGCTGCGCCAGTCCGGCTGGGTGGTTGGTGTCGGAACTCCCGACGGCGGCGGGATGCTCGGCGCGTCAGTCGCCTGCTCTGCCCGGCATGTGGTGCCACGACCGCGGCTGGATGGCGCCGCATTCATCGAAGGAGTCCGCCGGGCAGTAGCCCTAGGGTCCTACGACGTCGTGTTCGGCGGCGGCGACGACTGGATGGCGGCACTCGCCACCTATCGGGACGACATTCCCACCCGGGTGGCCCACCCGCCGGCCGACGTCGTGAACGCTGCACTCAATAAGGTTGAACTTTCGGCGCTCGCCCATCAAATCGGCCTGTCGGCGCCCCGCACTGTCCATGCATCCGATGAGGCGATCGAACAATGGCAAGGGCCGGTGGTAGTCAAGTGCCTGACGCACTGGGCGCACGGCCAGACCAGGCCACACCGGATCGAAGCGAAGCTCTTCCCCGACATCATTTCTGCCGGTCCACAGATCGAGCGGGTCAGGAAGGCCGGCGCCGAACCGATCCTTCAGGAACCGATCAAGGGGCATCTCGGTGCCCTCATCGGGATTTTCCACGACGGCCACCTGGATGGCCGGGTGCAACAAGTCACCTCACGCCTCTGGCCCACTCCAAACGGTGTGTCCACCCGTGCCGAGACGGTCCGGGTGGACGAGGATCTCGCAGCCAGGGTCGAAGCGCTGCTCCGCGAGCTCGGATGGTGGGGGTTGGTGGAGCTGCAGTTCCTGATTGACGACGACGGCGTCCATCACCTGATCGACCTCAACGGCCGCTTCTTCGGTTCGATGGCACTCACCAACGCCGCCCGGCCGGGTCTGACTGATCTGTGGGGGCGTCTGGTGCTCGGCGAGAAGATGCAGACATTGCCCGACGCCGCCCCTGGCATGCGCTACGCGTGGACGGCCGGGGATCTGCGACGGGCCAGCGTCGAACAGCGCGGCGGGCGGGTCGCCGACGTGGTGGATACCCTGCGGTGGGCTGGTCAGGCCCGCCACAGCGTGTGGGATCTGAAAGACCCGGGCCCCACCCTTCACCTTGCCTCGGCCCGGTTACGGCGGATCGATAGAAAGCCAAAATCAGTGGCAGCAGTCACCGGGTAGCTACTCGGCTAACCCCGCCCGCTCCTCCGCGCGACGCCCTTGACCATGTCGAGGGCCAGCAGTCGTTCTGGTGCCCGCAGCAGAATCAGCCCCAACAGGTACACGCCGAGGACCACGATGGCGACTGCCCCGCCGACCACAATGGCCGGCTGCCCAGCCACGATCACCAGGGCACCGACGCCAGCCGCCCCGGCTACCGCGGCCAGCCCCAACGCGCGCGCAATCAACGCCACGGTGGGCCGCAGCTCCAACCCCCGGTGGCGTCGATGCAGCAGCCAACCGTTCGCCAGGGCCGCGAAGCCCAGTGACGCGGTGGTCGCCAGCGCAATGCCTGCTATCCCCATGATGGGAGCGAGCATGATGTCTCCAACCACATTGATCACCATCGCAATTACCGACACCACCACCGGGGCCCGCGCATCACCCAGCGCATAGGAAGTACTCACCACCACCTGGCGGCACCCGAGGGCCAGCAGGGCGGGCGCGTACCAGGCCAGGGCGGTAGCCGTTGAGGTGATGTCGTCGCCGGTGAAGGCGCCGCGACCAAAGGCCACCTCTGCCAGCGGTTCGGCTGCGATGATCATCACCACGCAGATCGGGGTCAGCACGCTAACCGCGACCGCCAGCCCGCGGCCCACCAGCCGGCGCACCTCGCCGATGTTCTTCGAGGAAGCGCTCAACGCCGGGTAGAGAGGTACCAGCAGCGAAGCGATAATCAGGGTCTCCGGCAGGTTGACCAGCCGCCACCCATAGGACAGGGCTGTAATGGCCCCCTCCTCGAGGGTGGAGCCCACCGCACGGTCCACCAGGGTGTTGATATTGGCGATTGCACTGCCCACAAGCATCGGTGGCATCAGCCGCGCCATTTCGCGGAATCCCGGGTCGCCAAGGTTCAACCGCGGGCGCACCCGCGTTCCCAACGAAAACAGCGGCGGCAGCTGCAACAGCAGGCGTGCGGCCGACCCGACGACGAACCCGACCGCGAGCGCGGCGATGCCATAGGTGGGCCCGAAGAGTCCGGCGGCGCCGATCATGATGATGTTGAACGGCACGCCCTGCAACGCTGACCAGACCACCCGACCATGTGACTGCGACAGTGAGGCCAGTAGGTCCGTCCCAGCGATCAGCACCGTGGCGATCAGGACGATACGGGTCAGCGCCTCGGTTGTCTCGGCCTGTGCGCCATCAAAGCCCGGGGCGATCACCGCGGTGACTGGGCCGACGAAGATACTCATCACCACCCCGCCCACGCCGAGCACGATCATGGTGACGGTGAGCGCGGTGTCGAACCCCGGATGGCCCCGGCAACCGTCCTTCTCCTGGGCAGCCTCACGGGACGTCACGGGGATCGCCGACCGGGCCATGGCGTAGGCGATCAGGCCCAGCACAATGTTCATCAGCCCCTGCGCCACGAGGTAGGCGTCGAGCTCGGCACCGGCCCCGAAGACGGCAGCAATCACGACGTCACGGACGAACCCGAACAGGGTGGACACGGCGGTTAGGCCGGTCACCAGTAGGGCTGCCCTCCGTATACCTGGCCTAGTCACCCTATGACGATACATTTTGTCGCCGGGATCGCCCGCACTGCGGCGTCAACGGCCCGTTAGGATTGGCTGGTGACTTTTTCTGTCTGGCTGGCTCTGCTCGGAGCCCAGGCCCTCATCAGCTTCAGCCCCGGAGCCGGGGCCGTCAACACCATGAGCAATTCGCTCACGGTGGGCTTCCGCCGGTCCATGTGGGGCATCCTCGGGCAGCAGGTGGCACTCCTCGTTCACATTGCGGTGGTTGCGGCGGGAGTTGGGCTCCTGGTGGCGAGCTCCCCGGTGGCGTTCAATGTCATCCGGTTCGGTGGTGCCGCCTACCTGGTCTATCTGGGTATCAGGAAACTCCTGCAGTCCCCCGATCTCGAGGAGCAGGCTGAGGTCCGCCGGGCCGAGGGCGCCTTCTCCCTGTTCCGCCGGGGCCTGTGGGTGAACCTCCTCAATCCCAAGGCAATCGTGTTCTTCCTTGCTTTCATTCCACAGTTCATCAGGCCGTCCGAGCCGCTGCTGGGTCAGTACGGCATCCTGGCCGGCACGGTCGTGGCGATCGATGTCCTGGTCATGTGGTTCTTCTACGCTGCAACCGCCAAATCGTTCAGACGGTTCACCCAGAATCCTCGTGGGCAGATCGTCCTCAACCGGATCTTTGGCCTACTGTTTGTAGCCGTGGGTATCCTGCTCGCCGTCGCCTAACATCACCCGAGGATCAACAGCCCATGGCACCAAAAGGCGGGACCACCGTCGCACCGTTGATCGTTGCTATCGACGGCCGCTCAGGGGCCGGCAAGACCACCCTCGCCGTCGAGTTGGCGGCACTGCTCCGCGAGCATCACACGGTCAGCCTGTTTCACCTCGAAGACATATACCCGGGCTGGGACGGGTTGGAAACGGGTATGAACCGCTATGTTTCGGCGGTGCTGGAACCCCTTGCCGCCGGGCACACCGCCGAGTGGCGGGCGTGGGACTGGGAGGCCAACGACGACGGGCCAGCACAGCACACGGAACCGGCCGACGTCGTCATCGTTGAGGGTGTTGGAGCGGCCTGCCGGGCCGCACTCGAATTTTTGGACGTCAGCATCTGGGTGGAAGCAACCGAGGATATCCGGCGCACCACGGCTCTGAGCCGTGACGGGGACGCCTACGCGCCGTTTTGGGAGCGGTGGGCAGCGCAGGAGCAAACGTGGCTCAGTCGGGATCAACCTCAGCTCACCGCCGACCTCGTCGTCACCGGGCATCAGGACGTCTCGGCGCCCGAACGGGTCAGGTTGGCCCTCACTGGCCTGCCTCAGTGCGGTTCGCTGCTCGCGGCTGAGCGCGCACAGCGCCGGGCCGTCACCCTGCAGGTGGAGCGTCACGACGGCTGCCCGGATGGCGCCGCCCTGTTCGCCGCTCTCTACGGTTCCTCAGAACATGCCGTCTGGCTGGACAGTTCAGCCTCGGCTGCAGGGGTCGGAGGGCGCAGCCGGTTCAGCATCCTGGCCGATGACGGCGGCCAGTTCGGTCAGCTTGCCCGGCACTCCAGCGGGGCAACCGAGATCATTTCGGGGCAGGTCACGGCCCGCATCCCGGGCCCGTTCTTCCGTTGGCTCGATTCGGTCTGGGGTCGCAGGGCGGTGCCCACACCCAGCGACTATCGGTGCGGTTTCACACTGGGCTGGTTGGGTTATCTCGGGTATGAGCTCAAGCGGGAAACCGGTGGCAGTTCCGCGGCTCCTGGCACACTCCCGGACGCAGCCCTGATCTTCGCTGGCCGTGCGGTGGTCCTCGATCACGAGCTGCGGGCAACCTATCTCCTCACCCTGACCGCGCCCGGACATGACCAGGAGGTGCAACACTGGCTGTCCGCAGCGCGGTTGGCCGTTCGGGAGGCGGACGCCCTCAAGCCGCCGGGCGCCACAGCTTCTCCGAGCGACACAGTTTCCCCAGCCGCCACAGCTTCTCCGAGCGACACAGTTTTTCCAGGCGACACCGTTTCCCCGGGCGCAGACCCGCCGCCGGCCTTCACCTCCCGCGATACCCGCGCCAGCTACCTGGACAAGGTACGCCGCGCCCAGGCTGAGATTAGGGAAGGCAACACCTACGAGGTCTGTCTCACCACCTCTCTCCACGCGCACACGACAGGGTCCCTGAACCCGTTCGATGTGTACCGCGCCCTGCGCCGGGCCAGTCCTGCGCCCTTCGGCCATTTCCTCAGGTTCCCCGGCTTCGCCGTAGCCAGCACATCCCCGGAGCGGTTCCTGCAACTCAGTGCCGGCGGCGCCCTGCGCGCCGAACCGATCAAGGGCAC
>NZ_ALPM01000045.1:11724-14211 GCF_000294595.1 Arthrobacter sp. TB 23
CCGTCGTTCGTCGGACCCGGCGGCGGACCTGGCCCTCCGAACGGACCTTCAGACCTCTCTGAAGGATCGCGCGGAAAATATCATGATCGTTGACCTGTTACGTAACGACCTCTCGCACGTTGCAGTCCCCGGCAGCGTGATCGTCAGCCGGTTGTGTGAGATTGAAAGCTACGCCACCGTGCACCAGATGGTCAGCACCATCGACGCCCAGTTGCGGCCGGGCGTCTCCCGGACCGAGGCCGTGTCCGCGGCGTTCCCGGCCGGGTCGATGACCGGGGCACCGAAAATCAGCACCATGGCCATCCTTGACCAGCTGGAGGCTGCCCCGCGCGGGGTGTATTCGGGCGCCGTCGGCTACTTCTCCCTGACCGGTGCAGCGGACCTCGCCGTCGTCATTCGCACCCTGGTGCTTGAGGACGACGGCGGCGGCACCCGGCTCAGCCTGGGCGTCGGAGGAGCGATCACTGCCGATTCGGATCCGGACGATGAGTGGGAAGAGGTGCGCACCAAAGCGTTCGGCGTGCTGTCAGGCCTCGGGTCCGCGTTCCCGGATAGCTAAGGCTGATGAATGGGGCCGCTGCAGTCTGGAATTGGCTGCGATGGGGCCGCTGCGCGTCGTTTCACCGCAGGAACGGCCCCCAGGCCAAGGTCCGCCGCTTGCAACCGGCAAGGCTGGCGCTGGGGGCCGTTTCTGGTGAGATCCGGCCCCCAGGCTGACCTAGCGGCGGACTTTGCGACGGCCGCTAACGCCCTCGGCGACGCCGATCAGCAGTACTGAGGCGATGACCGCTACGATGAATCCGAAAACGTTCAGCTCGAAGATGCCCCCGGTGCCGAGAAGGTTCGCGATGACGCCGCCGATCACTGAACCGGCAAGTCCCAGCAGGAGCGTGGCCAGCAGCCCAAGGTTCTGCTTCCCGGGCTTGATCAGCCGTGCCAGCGCGCCGATGATGAGTCCTGCAACGATAAATCCGATCACAATAACTGTCCGTTCTTTGGGGTCTGCCCCGTTACTACGAGGCCGCGTGCCGTTGGTAACACTACTGATGAAATTCTATCCGGTGCCGGTTGGCACGGGAAAATAGGAGGGGTGCGGCACCGTCATCCGCGTCAGTGAGGCAACTAAGCTGATCGCATGACTGTTCTTGTGTTCCTGGATCCCGCCCACGACGACGGCCGCGTCGTCGACGCATCACTGCCACAGCTCATGGCGACCGACCTTGGCGCAACGCGCGGGGACGGCATATTCGAGTCCCTGCTGGCCCTCAACGGAGAAGCCCGGAAGGTGCAGGCGCACCTGGACCGGCTCGCCTCATCAGCCCGGGCCCTTGACCTTGATCTCCCGTCCGAGGATGCCTGGCGGCGGGCCATCACCACCGCACTCGACGAGTACGCCGCCGGGGCTCACGTCCAGGCTGATACTGAGCTTGCCGTGAAGCTCATGGTCACCCGTGGGGTTGAGGGAGCTGACGCCCCGACGGCGTGGGTTCAGGTGGCGCCGGTGCCGGCGAAGACCCAGCAGCAGCGCAGGGATGGGCTTGCGGTCCTGTTCCTGGAGCGCGGGTATGACAGCACGGTGGCGCAGCGGGCACCGTGGCTGCTCATGGGTGCCAAGACGCTGTCCTACGCGGTCAACATGGCGGCGGTCCGGTACGCGCGGGCGCACGACGCCGACGACGTCATCTTCACCTCATCGGACGGCAAGGTCCTTGAGGGTCCGACGTCGACAGTCCTCCTGGCACGGGTCCGGGACGGCGTCAAGACCCTACTGACCCCGCAGCTGGAAAGCGGGATCCTCCCCGGCACATCGCAGAGTGCGTTGTTTACCGTGGCGAAGGCCGCCGGCTGGGAACTCGGGTACGGCCCGCTGGTGCCCGCTGACCTGTACGACGCCGACGGCGTGTGGCTGATTTCCAGCATCCGTCTCCTCGCACCGGTCAACTCCCTTGACGGTCAGCCGATCACCACCACCCCGGAGCTGACCAGGGAGCTGTCGGAGTTGGTGGCGAAAATTTCCTGAGGCCGGTTGTCGAACCCGGCCTACCCCAACCGTCAGGGGAAGGAGTTCGCCAGGCGCTGCGCCGAGGGTCGGCACCTCTTGACGGGCGGCGCCGAGCTGCAGCCGCCCACCACGGCGCGGATCCTGCGCGGTGGGAGCGTTGGTATGACGACGGCCCGTACACGGAGACCGCCGAACGGCTGGGCGGTTTCTCCCTGGTGGAAACCGACGCCCCGGAGGCACTGGCGGAATTCGTCAATGAGTTGTTGGCTGATACCACCGGGCCTGCTGAAATCCGGGCCATCATTCGACCACGCGAGGGCAGCTAAATGAAAATTGCAGTGTTTCTATACCAGGATGAGTCGATCTGGGCCAACGCCACCGAGGCCGAAGTGGAACAGTACATGGCCCAGCACGACGCCTTTTCCGAGGCGGCCCGCCAGCAGGGAAAGATCGTCGCGGGTGAGGCGCTCCCCAGCGTCTCGACC
>NZ_ALPM01000046.1:0-651 GCF_000294595.1 Arthrobacter sp. TB 23
TTCAGGCCCCAGTCGTGGCGGGCACGGCTCCGGTGACGGCGCCGACGGCGTTTTCGAAGCGTTCGAGGCCGGTGGTGATTTCGTTGGCGGTGACGACGAGGGCGGGGATGAGGCGGACAACGTTGCCTGCGGGTCCGCAGGTGAGGGTGAGTAGGCCCTGGGTGGTTGTGGCCTGCTGGACTGCTGCGGCGGTGGCTGCGTCGGGGGTGCCGTCTTCGGCGGTGAACTCGATGCCCTGCATCAGGCCTTTGCCGCGCACGTCACCGATGACCGGGAAGCGGTTCTGGATGTCTTTCAGGCCGGACTGGAGCTGCTCGCCGCGGATCCGGGAGTTCTCCACGAGCCCTTCGTCCCGGACGACGTCCAGGGTCGCGACGCCGGCGGCGGCGGAGACGGCGTTGCCGCCGTAGGTCCCGCCTTGGGAACCGGGCCAGCCCTTGGACATCGTCTCGGTCGAGGCGGCGATCGCGGAGATCGGAAAACCCGAAGCGATGCCCTTGGCGGTGATCAGGATGTCCGGGGTCGCGGTGGAGTACTGGTGTCCCCAGAACTTGCCCATCCGGCCCACCCCGGCCTGGACCTCGTCAAAGATCAGCTGGATGCCGTGCCGGTCCGCGCGTTCACGCAGGCCTTCCAGGAACGCCGGCGGGG
>NZ_ALPM01000046.1:656-1274 GCF_000294595.1 Arthrobacter sp. TB 23
CCCGCCGTCACCCAGGGCCGGTTCGATCAGGAACGCCGCCGTGTCGTTCGGTGCGGTGCGGGTCTGCAGCAGGTAATCGAGTTCCTTCAACGCGAACTCCACCGTGGCAGCCTCGTCCCACCCGTACCGGTACGCATACGGGAACGCGGACATGTGCACACCGGACATCAACGGAGAGAACCCGGCAGAGAACTTCGTCCCGGCAGTGGTCAACGACGCCGCAGCGACCGTCCGGCCGTGGAAGCCGCCCTGGAACACCACAATGTTCGGCCGGCCCGTGGCCATCCTAGCCAGACGGACCGCAGCCTCCACCGCCTCCGAACCCGAATTGGCGTAAAACACCGAATCCAGGCCCTCAGGCAACACCTCACCGAGCTTCTCGGTCAACTCCAGCAACGGCTTATGCATCACTGTGGTGTACTGCGCATGAATAATTTTGCCCACCTGCTCACGGGCAGCTTCCACCACCCGCGGATGGCAGTGACCCGTACTCGTCACACCAATACCGGTCGTGAAATCCAGGTAGGACTGGCCATCAGTAGCATGGATCCAGCTGCCCAGGGCGTGATCAACCACCAAAGGAGTTGCTTGCTTCAAAAGAGGACTAAGGGAAGTCAT
>NZ_ALPM01000047.1:0-17495 GCF_000294595.1 Arthrobacter sp. TB 23
CCCCGCCGGCGTTCCTGGAAGGCCTGCGTGAACGCGCGGACCGGCACGGCATCCAGCTGATCTTTGACGAGGTCCAGGCCGGGGTGGGCCGGATGGGCAAGTTCTGGGGACACCAGTACTCCACCGCGACCCCGGACATCCTGATCACCGCCAAGGGCATCGCTTCGGGTTTTCCGATCTCCGCGATCGCCGCCTCGACCGAGACGATGTCCAAGGGCTGGCCCGGTTCCCAAGGCGGGACCTACGGCGGCAACGCCGTCTCCGCCGCCGCCGGCGTCGCGACCCTGGACGTCGTCCGGGACGAAGGGCTCGTGGAGAACTCCCGGATCCGCGGCGAGCAGCTCCAGTCCGGCCTGAAAGACATCCAGAACCGCTTCCCGGTCATCGGTGACGTGCGCGGCAAAGGCCTGATGCAGGGCATCGAGTTCACCGCCGAAGACGGCACCCCCGACGCAGCCACCGCCGCAGCAGTCCAGCAGGCCACAACCACCCAGGGCCTACTCACCCTCACCTGCGGACCCGCAGGCAACGTTGTCCGCCTCATCCCCGCCCTCGTCGTCACCGCCAACGAAATCACCACCGGCCTCGAACGCTTCGAAAACGCCGTCGGCGCCGTCACCGGAGCCGTGCCCGCCACGACTGGGGCCTGAATCAACCATGGTTGATGCCGTTCACTCCCCCGCGCGCCCGGCAACGAGCACCCGCCGCTCCGGTTCGCCTGACCCCGGTCAGCCGGCTGTGCTGGCACGCCTGGCATCGGCAGGTGTGGCCGCGGACAGCTCTCCGCGCCGCCTCGCGGAATACTCCTACGACGCCTCCAACTACCGGGTGGCCCCACTGGCTGTGGTGTTTCCGCGGACAGTGGAGGACGTCGTCGCGGTTGTTGCCGCGTGCCGTGAAACGGCAACGCCGCTGATCGGCCGCGGCGGCGGGACGTCCATGGCGGGCAACGCCATGGGTCCCGGCGTCGTGCTGGATTTTTCCCACCACATGAATTCGATCCACGAAATCGAGGAGGCTGCGGGCACCGTGACCGTAGACCCCGGTGTGGTTCTGTCTGTCCTCTCCCGCGAAGTGGAGAAGGCAACGGGCAACCGCTTTACCTTCGCCCCGGACCCGTCCTCCAAGAACCGCGCCACCGTGGGCGGTTCGCTGGGGAATGACGCCTGCGGCAACCACTCCGTCCGTTACGGCAGGACGTCTGACCACGTGGCAGAGATCGACGTAGTCACGTCCGACGGCGCCCGGCTCACCGCCACTGGCACGGGCCTGCGTGCCACGGACCCTAAGGACAGGGCCTCCGCCGCCCGCGCTGCCGCCCTGACTACTTCCTTCAAGGACCTGGCCCACAACCACCTGTCCGAGTTCCGCCTTGAGCTTGCCCGCATCCAGCGCCAGGTTTCCGGGTACCACCTGGCCAACCTGCTGCCGGAAAACGGGTTCAACATGGCCCGCGCCCTCGCTGGGTCCGAAGGGACCTGCGCCATCATTGTAGGCGCCCGGATGAAGCTCGTCCCCAAGCCCGCCAACGCCCTGCTGGTGTGCCTGGGCTATGCGGACGTGGTGGACGCTGCGCGCGACATCATGACCATCCTGGAGTTCTCACCGGCCGCCGTCGAAGGCATCGACGAGGCGATCGTTGACACCATGCGCTTCCGCCGCGGGGACGGCTCCGTGACGGCCCTGCCGGAGGGCAAAGCCTGGCTCTATGTTGACCTCGACGGCGATAACCCGGACGAGGTCCGCGCCGAAGCGGACCGGCTGCTGGCCCGGCTCAAGGAAAGCGGCCGGCTAGTGGACGGCCGCACAGTTCCGGACCTGCAGGAGCGGGCCTCCCTGTGGCGTGTCCGCGAGGACGGCGCAGGGCTTTCCGCTCGGCTCTCCACCGGCGGTGAATCCTGGCCCGGCTGGGAGGACTCCGCGGTCGCGCCGGAAAACTTGGCCGGCTACCTTTCGGATTTCCGTGAACTACTGGCCCGCCACGACCTCACAGGCGTTATGTACGGCCACTTCGGTGCCGGCTGCATGCACATTCGCATCACCTATGACCTGCGCACCAAGGCCGGCCGGTCCGTGTTCCGCGGCTTCACCAAGGAAGCCGCCGAACTGGTGGTCCGCCACGGCGGCTCGCTCTCCGGCGAACACGGTGACGGCCGGGCACGCTCCGAACTGCTGCCGCTGATGTACTCCCCGCGCATGCTGGCGGCCTTCGCCGCCTACCGGCGCGCCTGGGACCCGGAGGGAATACTCAACCCCGGCTCCCTGACCGATCCCGATCCTATGGACGGCAACCTGGCGTTGGAGGGCATTCCGCAGCGGCAGTGGCGCACCAGCTTCGACCTGCGCCCGCTCGGCGCCGGCGGCGGATCCACCACCGAGACTGACGCACCGGAAAAATCCGCGGGCAGCGGCACGGACCCCTGGGTACACGCGATCCAGAGCTGCATCGGAGTGGGCCGTTGCCGCACGGATTCCGGCGGCGTGATGTGTCCTAGCTACCGCGCCACCAAGGATGAAAAAGATTCCACCCGCGGCCGCTCCCGCGTGCTCCAGGACATGGTCCGCGGCGCCCGCACTGTGGAGGAAGGTTGGAAGTCGGAGGAGGTCCGCGAAGCCCTGGATCTTTGCCTGTCCTGCAAAGCATGCTCCAGCGACTGCCCCACCGGCGTTGACATGGCCACCTACAAATCCGAATTCTTCTCCCACTACTACGAGGGCAAGCTCCGCCCGATGTCGCACTTCTCCCTGGGCTGGCTGCCCCGCTGGCTCAAACTCACGGGGCGGATCGCGCCGCTGGTCAACGCTGTGATGTCCACTCCGCTCGCCAAGGCGGCCTCCGCACTGGGCGGGCTCACCACCCGGCGGGCGCTGCCCCGCTTCGCGGGTGCCGGTGAGTGGCGCCGCGAAGTGGCAGCTGCCGGCGTCGGGCCCATTACCAAGTATGACGACGGCGCCGGGCCGGATGCCGACGGCGTGGTGCTGTTCGTGGACACCTTCACCCGCGGCTTCCGGCCGGAGGTGGCAGGTGCCGCGGCGCGTGTTCTTGCCGCTTCCGGTTCCACGACGGAATGCTCGGCGGACGCCTGCTGCGGCCTGACCTGGATATCCACCGGCCAGCTGGACACCGCCAGGAAGCTGATGGGCCAAGCGGCAGTGGCGCTCGACGACGGCACGGACCGCCCCATCGTGGTGGTGGAACCCAGCTGCGCCGCGGCGCTGCGTAAGGATCTTCCCGAGCTGGTCCACACGGACCAGGCCCGCCGGGTGGCAGCCCGCGTGCGCAGCTTCGCATCGCACATAGAAGAGCTCACCCAAACCGGCTGGATACCCGCACCGGCAGAGCCCCTTCCGGAGCGAGTGGTGCTGCAGACACACTGCCACGAGTACTCCGTCTTCGGAGCCGGCATCCAGCGTTCGGCGCTCGGCGCGGTGGGCGTGGAGAGCGTCGTGGACGCAGCCGGCTGCTGCGGTGTGGCCGGTAACTTCGGTTTCGAAAAGGAGCACTTCGACGTCAGCATGCTGGTGGCCGAGCAGTCGCTGGCCCCGGCGCTGCGCCAGACGGAGGTCGACACTGTGGTCCTCACCGACGGCTTCTCCTGCGCCATGCAGGTCAAGCAGCTCGATGGTTCCAGGCAGGGCCGCCATTTGGCCCAACTTCTAGACCCCGGCGAACAGGCGGCAGTAAATTCCCGGCGCAGCCGCCAGCCACTCCCTTCCACCCACGAAAAGGATCCCTCATGAGCATCCAGGCAACCACCGACCCGCAGACCTCGCAGAAGGCGCTCGACGCCGTCGCCAAGGTCAGCACCAATCTTTACATTGACGGAGAATGGGCCGAAGCGGCTTCCGGCGCACGGTTCGACGTCATCAACCCCGCTACCGAGGGAGTCATCGCTTCCGTTGCCGACGGCGGGCCCGAGGACGCCCGCCGGGCGATCGAAACGGCCGGCCGGGTGCAGAAGCAGTGGGCCAAGACCGCGCCCCGGGAGCGCAGCGAGATCTTGCGCCGTGCCTACGACCTGATCATGGCCCGCCAGGACGAGCTGGCTCTGATCATGACCACGGAAATGGGCAAGCCCTTCGCCGAGGCCAGGGGCGAGGTGGCCTACGCTGCCGAGTTCTTCCGCTGGTTCTCGGAGGAAGCCGTCCGTATCGGCGGTGACATGACCACGACCGGTGACGGCAAGAACCGCATCCTGGTCACGAAGGAGGCGGTAGGGCCATGCGTCCTGGTGACGCCGTGGAACTTCCCGCTGGCGATGGGTACCCGGAAGATCGGCCCCGCCATCGCAGCGGGCTGCACCATGGTCTTCAAGCCGGCCAACCTCACCCCGCTGTCCTCGCTGGCGCTGGCGGACATCTTGATCGAGGCCGGCCTTCCCAAGGGCGTGCTGAACGTTGTCACCACCACCAAGGCCTCCGACGTAGTGACCCCGTGGATGGAAAGCGGCATTGCCCGCAAGGTCAGCTTCACCGGTTCCACCGGCGTGGGCGTGCGCCTGCTGGAGCAGGCTGCCAAGAACGTGATGCGCTCCTCGATGGAACTGGGTGGAAACGCACCCCTCATCGTGTTTGAAGACGCTGACCTGGACCGCGCCGTGGAAGGTGCGTTCGCCGCCAAGATGCGGAACATGGGCGAGGCCTGCACGGCCGCCAACCGTATCTTCGTCCAGCGCTCCGTTGCCGCCGACTTCTCCGCCCGGCTCGCCAAGCGCCTGGGTGAGCTGAAAGTGGGCGACGGCGCAGTGGACGGCACCGATGTCGGACCCCTAGTGGAGGAGAAGGCACTGAATAAGGTCCAGGAGCTCGTGGATGACGCCGTTTCCAAGGGCGCCACCGTGGTTTGCGGCGGGTCCCGTCCCGAGGGTAAGGGCTACTTCTACTCCCCCACTGTGCTGTCCGATGTAAGCTCCGACGCGGCGCTGATGAGCGAGGAAATCTTCGGCCCGGTGGCTCCGGTCATCCCGTTCGACACCGAAGAGGAAGTGCTCCGGCTGGCCAACGACACCCCGTGGGGCCTGGCCAGCTACGTGTTCACCCAGGACCTGGACCGCGCCTTCCGCGTCGGCGACGAACTCGAGGTGGGCATGGTTGGCCTGAACACGGGCATCGTCTCCAACCCGGCGGCTCCGTTCGGCGGCATCAAGGCCTCCGGCCTGGGCCGTGAGGGCGGACGCGTGGGTCTGGACGAGTTCCTGGAGATCAAGTACATGGCCATCCCGCGCGTCTAAGCATCGCAAACCAGAAGCCGCTAGCCATGATCATGTGCATCGGGATGGCCAGCACAAACAGGCCAATCAAGGAGAAGAAACCACATTGGCTTGCCTCCGATCTTGTCGGAGCGGGCGCCGGCCAGCGGAATCATCAGCATCACGGCAATCTGCCCCACGAACATCAGAGTCAGCACCGTATTGGCAACCATACCCACCGAACCCTCAAGGTACGTAGGTATGTAGGTGAGCGCCAGCATGGGGGCGCCAATAATGCCGCACCAGGTCCTTTGCAGCCGTGCTCGTGGCCGGTTCCGGCTCTCCGCTGGCCGCCGGTTCCCGAAAAACCGGGGTGACTTCAAGCCTGTTACGCAGGTACATGCCGATAATACTCACCGGACCGCAATCAGGAAGGGAAGCCGCCAGCCCCCTTCGGTCATGGCACCTTCACCCAGGATCAGCATGCAGAGCAGAACAACGAGGGAACCGAGGGCGAAGCCGCCCAGCGTGCCGAACTAAAGGAAGATGCCATAGAAGCCGCGCTTCTTGTCCGGTGCGTATTCGGCCATGAAGTCAGCCGCACCGCCGTACTCTCCGCCGGTTGAGAATACCTGAATCATTCGCAGCAGGATCAGCAGGGCCGAGGCCAGCCAGCCGACCAGCGCGTGCGTCGGGAGAAGGCCAATTGCGAAGGTTGAGGCTGCCATTACAATAATGGTCAGCGCCAGGACCCTCTTGCGTCCCATCCGGTCGCCCAGGGGACCCCAGAACAGCCCGCCCAGCGGCCGCACCAGGAAGAAAGGGCAAAGGAGGCGAGCGTCCAGACTGTCCCACGGCGCCTTCGCCGGGGGAAGAAGTTGGCGGTGATGTATGTGGCGGCTACAGCGTAACGCCATAATCGAACCATTCAGTGGCATTACCCATAGCCGAGGCAGCGATGGCCCGATGGAGCACTTTCTTGCCTGCTCGGGACGTTTCGTCTGGAGTCGTGAACCCCGCGCCCGGAGCAAATGTGTCGTTCATCAGATTACGGCCCTGTCCCCTTGTCGAGGCAACAGGTAGGAGAGTTATCGGGGCACAGCAAAGGGCCGTTGGCACATTGCACCGGCGCCCTTCTGGGAAGGCTCAGGGTGTATCGAAGGCGATTAGGGGATCAGCCGCATCAGCGCGTCATCCATATGCTCGGCCATGAGCTTCTCGGCGAGGTCCGAGTCACCGCGGGAAATAGCCTCTGCAATGCCCTTATGTTCGGCAATACGCCGATCGGCCGTGTCGTAAGTGCTCTTGAGGGCATTGAGGCACATCTGCGTCTCCGTCAAAAGTGTGTCATGCATTTTCTTCAGGCGTGGACTCCCTGCGAGCTCTACCAGGAGGGCATGGAAGCTCATGTCCGCTTCTGTCATCGCCTCGCTGTTCGGGGACTCGGCGGTGTCCTCCATGGCTCGCACAGTTTCCATCAGCTTGGCGGCGCTACCCTGGGGGTCCATACTGATCACGCGGCTGATGGCGGCAGCCTCAACAGCGGAGCGGGCCAGATAGATGTCCCGGAAATCGTCCTCGTCCATCGAGACCACAAAGAGGCCCCGGTTTCGATGACTGACCAGCAACCCTTCCTGGGTGAGGCGCTGCATGGCCTCGCGCAGAGGGCCGCGGCTAACGCCAAGTTCTTTGGCCAGTTCAGCTTCTCCGAGCTGGACGCCCGGAGCGAAGTCACCGCCGGCAATAGCATCGCGGATTTTGCGGGCGATAATGACCGGAGTGGACTCCTGTACGACCGAGCCTAAGGCTCCCCTTTTCATCCTGTTTCCGTCCTTGCTGCGATGAGCTCCACCAAGCGGACCCGGTTGAGTTCTGGAACTTTTAGCGACCACTGCCATCCTGTCTCATAGTTGACAATTTAATAGTTTACTAGATGTTTAATTGCTATTGGATTCAGTGGTCGTTGGCGATCAGCGATCCTTTTCGGGGCGTGCCGGTCAGCCAGTTATGCCAGATTCCGCTGCGAGGGCCAGGAGCCGTGCGACGACGCAGGCTTTGACACCTTCAAGGGTGCGCCCGCCGTGTTTTTCGAGGGTGGGTTGGCCCCAAGGTCAATGACGGCCGAAGTGGCCTCGAAGCTTCGACTCCACTCGTCCGGCCCCGCCGGCCACTAAATCAAGGGACGCTTCGCTGTGAGCTGGGTTACACAACCCAACGCTTTGTGTAGTATTGTCAACAATACTAATGTAATTAAACTTGAGGCGCCGCCCTTACAAAGGCTGTCAAGGGGAAGCCCGGACGCCGAGTATCCGGCGGCCTCAGAAGAGTCTGGACTGGAGCTACGAAATGATCATTGGTGTCCCCGCAGAAATTAAGAACACCGAGTTCCGGGTGGCGATCACCGCCGCCGGAGTCCATGAGTTCCGCACGCACGGCCACGCGGTCCTGGTGGAGCACGGCGCAGGGCTAGGCTCGGGCATCACGGACGAGGAATACGCCATCGCCGGCGCAGAGATCGTCACCGAAGCGGACGATGTCTGGTCCCGCGCCGACATGGTCATGAAGGTCAAGGAACCCATCAAGTCCGAGTACCACCGCTTCCGCAAGGGCTTGATCCTCTTCACCTACCTGCACCTCGCCGCCGAACCCGAACTCACCCGGGAGCTCATCAACTCCGGCGTCACCGCCATCGCCTACGAAACCGTGCAGGTAGGCCGCGCCCTCCCTCTGCTGGCCCCCATGTCCGAGGTAGCTGGCCGCCTCTCCGTGCAGATGGGCGCATCCTCTCTGTTGGCCCCTGCCGGCGGCAAGGGCGTGCTGCTCGGCGGCGTACCCGGCGTCCGGCCCGCCAACGTGGTTGTCCTGGGTGCCGGCGTAGCCGGCACCAACGCGGCCGCCATGGCCCTGGGCCTCGGCGCCGACGTCACCATCCTGGACATCAACATCAACCGCCTGCGTGAACTGGACGCCCTGTACCGGGGCCGACTCAAGACGGTTGCGTCGAACAAGTACGAGATCGAGAAGTCAGTGGTGGACGCGGACCTGGTGATCGGTTCCGTCCTGATCCCCGGTGCCAAGGCGCCCAAGCTGGTGACCAACGATTTGGTGGCCCGCATGAAGCCGGGCTCAGTCCTGGTGGACATTGCCGTGGATCAGGGCGGCTGCTTCGAGGACACCCGCCCCACCACGCACCAGGAACCCACGTACAAGGTCCACAACACCATCTTCTATTGCGTGGCCAACATGCCCGGCGCCGTGCCGAACACCTCCACCTACGCGCTTACCAACGTCACTCTTCGGTATGCGGCGGCCCTCGCGAACCTGGGCGTCAAGGCCGCCTTCGACCGCGACCCCGCCCTCGCCGCCGGCCTGAACATCGCTGCCGGTCATGTTGCCCACCACTCCGTGTCCGAGGCCCACAACCTACCCCTCGTGGCGGACTGGCACGAACTGGTCTCGGCCTAGCGCTTGCTGCCCCAACTCCCAAAGGACGCTATATGATCCGGAAAAGGGCGACGCCTACGCTCCGGCTGTTGTGGCCGCTCCTTCTTTAGGTCGTTCCCCTCGATTCGATAACGGACATCCGGCCCCAGCCGACTTTCTGCCCGCGATGCACACCTTGTAGCGAATTCGTTCGTATCCGCAATAACGGAGCGTAACTTGGTCAGTTGTGACTGTTAATTGGGAATGGCGGTTAATTGCGGTCTGGTATGGCGGTTCAACTGATTCCGATTGACGAGGGTTGAGCGTCCGGCTTCGGCGAACACATCGGTGATGGTCGTTGGGTAGCTCTTTGGTGGCTGACGGTTAATCGGCAGTGTTAGATCAGCACGACCGTGATACCCAGGACGATGAGCACTACACCTGCTACGGCATCAATGACGATCGGTCCGGAGCCGGCGGTGAGTGACCGACCGACCCGGTCGGCAACCGCGGACAGTAGCGCACCGTAGAGCAGGATGCAGCCGGCAACAGTTGCCACGAGTAGGGTGTGGTCGATCGGACTGGGCGACTGCGGGAGAAATGGTGGCAGTAGTGCCAGGAAGAAGAGGCCGGTCTTCGGGTTCGTTAGTGAGCTGATGACGCCAGTGCGGAACACGGAGCGGGCAGTGTTCCTTGTGCCGTCACCGGCTGTAGATGTTCGGGGCACAGCCGTGATTGCATCGCCTGAGCTGCCAGCGGTCGCACTCCGATCGTTCTCGGTTCCTTCCGAGTAGCGGGTCGGCAGTTCACTAGTAGTTGAAAGGGCAGGCGCTGCGGTTCCTGCCTTCCGGCTGCGTTTCACTTGGTAGAGGGCGGATATACCCAAATACGTGAGGTAGCTGCCGCCAATCCACGTTAGGCCAGTACGGACGCCAGGGAACTGCTCCAGCAGCACCGCGACTCCCGTCAGTGCGAGCACCGCCCAGACTATGACGCCCAGGGTGACGGCTGCGGTGTAGATGAGTCCGGTACGCACATGGTGGGTACCGAATTTCAACATGAGGAAGGTGTCCGGCCCGGGTGTCAGCGCCAGGATGATGCTTGCTCCGAGGAAGGATAAGTATTCTGCGCCTGTCACCGGTGCTCCCGCTGCATCTCACCCATCACCCGGGCCAGGGCGGAATGCTGCCCGAGAGCATGCCAGCCGCATCGCAGCGTGGCCAGCACATCACCGTGGTCAAGCTCATGCCTCGGGAGGCGTTCTGCCCGCGGGCAGGCGCTTCGTCCGATGCCGAAATACACCGCGCCCACAGTGCAATGTGGAAATATCAGTGCGCCCATGGTCGACTCCTTGTGCCTCGTCCTCCCGTACCCGGTCCTCTCAGAGTGACTGGTCTTGAACAGAATGAAAAGCACATGATCGCGTACAACCATAAGGTGACGACTTACGATGGTGGGGTGTGGGATTTGAACAGGTTGAGGGTTTGGCGGGCGGTGGTGAGAACAGCTTCCGTTAGTGGTGCTGCCCGCAATCTCCAGTACGCGCCGGCCAGCGTCAGCCAACACATCATCGCCTTGGAAAGATCTGTGGGGTTTCCGCTTTACCGCAGGGTCGGGCGGGGAATCGAGATCACCGAGGCCGGTCGACGGCTCGCCGATGAATCTGAGGCGCTGTTCGCCGAAGCCGACAGGCTTGCCGCCTTTACCGAGGCGGTCAGGTCCGGCCCTCGGTCGCGACTGGCGATCGGATGCTTCTCATCGGTAGCTAAGGAGTGGATCCCCGGGGTGTTACGTGAGGCAGTCAGGCAGTTCCCGGACCTGCAGTTCAACATCATGACCAATGAGCCGCTGATGAGTGCCGAACGCCGGTTCGGCGATGTCGATATTGCCAATGAACCCGGACATGCCGGGCCTATCGGAGTGCCCGGATACCGGCGGGAGAAGCTCATCGATGACGACTACATGGTGGTTCTGCCCCAGGCCCATCCCTTGGCTCGGCAGGCAGAGGTGGCGGTTGTCCAGTTGGCAGCAGAATCGATGGTCGACCTCGACGTCTTCGGCGGGCCTACCGGTGAAGTCATTGACCATGTCACCCAGGCTGCCGGCTTTACCCCCAATTATGTGGCCCGAGCTGAAGACCATTACGGCATTCTGGCCATGGTCACGGCAGGAGTCGGGGTCACGGTACTACCCCGGCTCGCCATTGGTGACCTTCCCAAAGGGCTGACCGCACGGCCACTCGTCGATCCCACGCCCGTACGACGGGTAGTACTCCTTATCCGCCGGGAGATCGAGCACCTCGACCATGTCGAGATCATCCGCCTCGCTATCCATCGCCAGGCAAGCATCAACCGAGGTTACGCGCGGGACCGCCGACCAGCACCCAAGGACGCTAGATGATCCGGAAAATGCGACGCCTACGCTCCGGTTGCTGTGGCCGCTCCTTCTTTGAGCTATTCCCCTCGACTTAGTAACGGGCGCACCGTTCCCCAGTAGACTTTCTGCCTGCGATGGACAGCGGGTTGTAACGAATTCGTTCGTATCCGCAATCACGGAGCGTAACTTGGTCAGTCCAGCAGAAACATGCCCGATTACGTAGCGGAAATCAGTACCGGTTTCTATGTTCCGCTTCTACTCGTTGGAGATGAGTTCTGGTTCGCTCAGCGTTGTGGGCGAACTGTTGGTGTGACTGTCCACTAGGAATGGCGACTAATCACAGACTTGAGTGGCGATTGCGCTGTTCCGCAAGCCGGTCCCCCACAGCGACGCACGTTTCTAACCAGGTTTTCGGTTAAGACATTAGTGCCGTCTGACTAGGAGATTCGCGTATACCCCGCCCGAGAAATTGTCTCGCTTTGGTGGCTCAAGTGCGATTGGCAAGCTATTGGGCTAATTCGATGAGCTGTGGGCCATTGTGCCCACTGAGCCGACTTCGTTGCCGATGACTCGGGGCACCAGATGAGGCTCGGGCACGGAGCTGACCAGCTCTCGGACTTGGTTCTTGTCCGTGGTCGCCGGGTCCAGCCAGTCCGCTTGGAGGACTTTGAGGATGATCAGCGGTGAGCGTTCGTGGATATGCCCCAGCGCGTCGGTGGCCGACGTCGAAATAGCAGTGGCAGTGACCAACCACTTATCCGGGTGCTCCTCGGGCAACTCGGGATTGGGCCAGAACTCATAAAGGCCAGCTACGGACAACAGCTCGCACTCGCACCTGCCAGGGCAGGTAGATCGGGAAGAAGCATCATCGCGGTGTGTCATTCTGATCCCCATTGTTGCTGGGCGGGTCTTCCGCGCAATCAGGGCGCGATGCGCCGGGAGCTGACCAAACTTTCGTTCGGCGCTCCTCCGTCGCTCATCTCCTCCCAAAAGTTCGGCCCTCTCCCGGTCCCCCAAGTTGCACTCCGGCCCCTCATGCCCAGCAGTGACTCCTCTATCAGAACGGCACCAGGAGGGAAAATCGTTCGAAAGAACTTTTACCAAAGTCATGTACCTTCCCCGCCACTGCGCCATGAAGTAGTAAGAAAGCCCACCAAGGGCTCCAAGAGAGGAAGGAGGCCAACCGCCACAGGAGGCTTGCAACCCACCCACCAAAACAGGCACACCCTGTTCACCATCTGAGCCGGTTTGTGCACAGTCAGAGAGCGAAACAGCTTCTGACTAGGGGAAATACTGTGCCCGAAGTGGGACTTGAACCGGCTTTACCCCCTTGCAAACACTGGCCTCACCCGAAAACCTCCCCAAACCGGCCCAATCCGGCATCGATACAACCCAGTCCGACCCCCAAGGTGTGCACATTGTGCACACCCACCTTTTTGCCTGGTTGTTAGCCACGTCTGCATGGCACCGGCCCTGGCCAGCGACGTGACTCTTGGCGCGATGCCTGGTTTAATCCGGGAACTGGGGTAATCCTCACATGTAGCGAAACTTCGGATTGGTCCACGAGCATTACAACAAGGCGCAAGCTTCGGAGCAGTGAAAGCCATGATGGATATATTCTCCTTTCTCGCATATTTCATCGACAAAATGAGGTAAGAGAACATGACTAAAAGCATGCGAAGTCGTTTGCAAATCAAAATAATTCGAGCGACTAGCCCGAAGGACAACTGCGACCTTCCTTGAATGGACAAGACCGATTGATTGAACCTTCGAAGGTGCTTTCCCGCTCATGCAGCCATTTACTGTGTATCTCTTCCTGCATAGCGATCCCTTCCGACTTGGCCCCAAACCACAACTATTGCGATCGATTCCACCACGGCGTGGGAAGACGCATTACAGTTAGGGGTTGTCGTCGACCCGGTCAAGCAGCTCAACAAGTTAATCCTAAAACAGCTGACGATAATGCATTTCCCGCACCCGACCCCGAAGAGCCAGCGTCTCAGCAGTATCCGGTGCACCGGGCGGCTCTGGAGCCCCCGGTACCGGGGAACCTAAAACACTATGTGCCGGAGGGCGTAATAGATCTTGCCGTGCACCGCCAGCATCACCCTCATTAGCAGGTGAAGGCCAATACCGGACACGAAGCTGTTGACGGGGTCAACGGTACCTAAATATCGCGGTGACGAAGCCCTGTCAGTCTGCACCTTCTTCTGACACCACATCCGCAGCACCCAAGCAACACCCGGTCATGGACACAACGCTACCTTGATGGCGTCGGCCGAGTTGATCAGCGCAAAAGCCTCTTCCCACTGTTCTAAGGGCAGTTTGTGGGTAACAAGGCCGGAGAAATCGACTTGACGATGAGTGACAAGGTCGAGAGCACGGCGCCAAGAATTTGGGGTCGACGCGAACCCCGAAGTGACGCTCAACTCCTTGAATAGGATTGTGTCGAACGGAATCGTTACGTCGCGCCCACTGATCCCCACTTGAATGTACCGACCAGCCCGACACACGGCGCGAAAAGCGGTCGAAATCCCCGCAGCTGCACCGGAACACTCTATGACGACGTCATATGCTTCGGGTTCCACATCTGTTGCGATGGTCGCTCCCATTCGCGCGGCAAGAGCCAACCTATGTGCATCAGCGGCCAGCCCCACACACGTGACCCGCGCTCCAGCAGCAAGCGCTACCTGGACGCTGAGCAGCCCCATGGCGCCCGGGCCAATGACAAGAGCGCGGTCGCCCGCCTTGACTCCAGCGCGCTCGAGAAGACATTGTGTGACGCACGCAAGCGGCTCGAAGAGCACAGCATCCTCACTGCTGATGTGATCTGGAATACGGTGCAGATTTATGGCAGGCACTACGACATATTCCGCGAACCCGCCATCCTCGAATGAGCCGAGTGAGCGGCGATCGACGCAAAGATTGCGCCTGCCCGCCCTGCACATCCGACATGTCTCGCAGGCCGAGAAGTAGGTTTCACAGGCCACTCGCTGTTCAAGCCAGGACTCGTCGACCCCCTTTCCTGTTTGTACCACTGTTCCGGAAATTTCGTGCCCCATAGTCACGGGCGGGATCGATGCATACTCATCGGCCGCGATGTGCAGATCAGTTCCGCAGATGCCGGTAGCACTGACTGCCAGACGCACATGTCCGGGGCCAACCTCTCTTATGGTCCGGTCAGTGAGTCGTACCTCACCGGTCACCGTCTTCGTGACAGCAATCATTGCTGACCCCGAGGTGAAGTGAGGAGAACAGCCTCGATACGAGCGGCAACTCGTTCTGATGAGAGACCATAGTGATCAAGCAAATATTCATTCGACGCCGACTCCGACCAGGCATCCGCCAGTCCGACCCTAGTTACACGTACCGGTCGCCCTGTCGAGGAGACCGCCTCAGCTACGAGCCCTCCTAGGCCGCCCCGGACCGAGTGCTCCTCAACGGTGATGACCTCAGTTACGTCGCCAATAGCTGTAACCACGGTTTCCTCCGATAGCGGCTTCAGAAAGGCGGCATGCAAATGGCGAACCGAAACCTCTTGGTCGGTCAGTAAATCAATGGCACCCACGGTACGCGCAGTTTGCACTCCCGTGGAGATAACCACGACATCGTTTCCCCGCCGCAACTCGACTAGATGGTCCGGTTGCAAGGTGCCGCCCGTGTTCACTTCTACCTCAGGATCACGAGCCAGCCGTAGGTAGACCGGACCGGTATGTTCGCTGGCCCAACGCACTGCCGCTCGAGTCTCAGCGGCGTCGGCAGGGACGATGACCGTCATTCCTGGCATCACGCGGAGGATTGCAAGATCTTCAATGTCTTGGTGAGTCTTACCAGCCCCACCATTAAGTAGACCAGCGTAGTGACCAGCAAACTTCACGTTGGCACCCGTCTGTGCGACAAGCATCCGCATCTGGTCCAAGGCACGCTGTGTGAGGAACACGCCGAACGTACCGACCCACGGAATGGCTCCAAGCGAAGCCATTCCAGCCGCTACGCCGACAAGATTTTGCTCAGCGATACCCATTTGAAAGAACTGTTGGGGGTATGCTCCTGCGAAGTCGGCCGACTTGGTCGACGTTCCAAGATCCCCGTCGAGAACAAGGATTCGGTCGTCCCGCTCAGCCAAATCCATCAGTTCGGCGACCCATGCCTCACGTTGAGACATCATTACACCTCCACCTCCAGACCCAGATCTAGGCGGGCCTGAGCCAGTTGCGCATCAGTCGCGACCCCGTTGTGCCATTTGTATTCGCCCTCGGTGAAAGACACTCCGCGCCCCTTGCTAGTCCTTGCCATGAAAACCGTCGGACGTCCATTTTTTCCGCTACGTTTATTGGCGGCAGAGAAAGACCTGCGTAGTTCGGGGATGTCGTGCCCATCGACCTCCACAACATTCCAGCCGAAACCCCGGTAAATTGCGGACAAATTCATACCAGCCCAAGGATCGAGCCGGTCGAATCGGGAGTCCCCCCCGCCGTCGAGGTCCCACCCGTACTGCTGCAGGCCGTTGCGGTCGATTATTGCTACCAGGTTGTCTAACTTGTAGCGGCTCGCGCATGCAACTGACTCCCAGACCATTCCTTCCTGATGCTCTCCGTCCCCGAGCATAACGAAGGTCGTGAATTCCTTGCCCTGTCGGCGGGCCTCAAGTGCCATCCCGGCACCCACCGCGAGTCCTTGCCCGAGCGAACCTGTCGAAGCATCCAATCCAGGGAGACGCAAGAGATCCGGGTGGCCTTGCAGCCGGGAATTTCCCTGATCAAACGTTCCGAGTTCTTCCACCGGCAGATAGCCACGCAGCGCCATCACAGCGTAGAGAGCTATCGCATTGTGCCCCTTCGACAGGATGAACCGGTCCCTGTCGGGGTCGTCTGGTCGCGAAGGGTCGCGCCGGAGGGTGTCGAAGTACAAGGTAACGAGCATGTCCATTGCTGACAATGGTCCGCCGATGTGGCCGGCCTTCGTGCGGGCCACTGTGCTAAGGACGAGCCATCGGCCCTCCTGAGCGAGTCGAACAAGATCCACATCAGTGATGTCCGATCCTGGCGTGGTGTTCATCGGATCGTCTCCATTATGGTCCTCATGGTCTTGGTCTTGGTCTTGGTCTTGGTCTTGATGAATCTTCGAATACCTCGGTCATTGAGCGGCATCCGCGGAAGGATCGAGAATTCAATCGTCAAGGCCAGCACCGACCTCTTCGTGGCTCGCGCCAGCCATCGGTGAACGCAGGGTAATGAAGCTCTCGGACAGCGATACCGGCACCACGACAACGTGCACGGCGGGTTCAATCGTCGCGCGTTCGACGGCTTCGGCGATTTCCTGCCGGGTGTGAGCGACTGTTGCAGTACACCCGATAGAGCCAGCAATCGCGGCGAGATCGAAGTCGGCAAAGGTAGACATGAAAGGCCGTTCACCTTGTCCGTGCAGCACCCACCCCAGAGCTTGGTTGTCCATCACCACAACGAGCAGGTGCCGCTGGTGTTCGACGGCGGTCATGAGCGCGTGCAGCGACATGCTGTAGCCACCGTCCCCAAGCACAGCTACGGGAAGCCGTCCGGGTAGGGCGTAGGTGGCGGCCAGCGCTGCCGGTACGGCGTATCCCATACCGCCTCCGCCGTTGGGCTGAATGATGATGCCACCGGGCCTGACACGGTAGTCGTGGAGCATGAATAGACGGTTCTCCCCCGCATCGCAGGTGACCACCGAGTTGTCCGGGAGCACGTCAGCCAATAGCGCGGCCAATGCTCGAGGGTTGACCCGATCGCCCTCAATGAGTTCCGGGACAGCAAGGCTCCGCGCCATTGACCGAATCTCGTTGGCCCAGTCTGGTGTGCGGTAGCCAGCGCCGTCCGTGATGCGCGCACCGAGTAGCGGCAGGACGTCCTGGGCACGGCCGAGCAGGGGGTGCTTCACGTGCTGGGTCCACCCGAGGTTCAATGGCTCCACGTCGATCTGCAGGATTGTCTGGCGTTTTCCGTCGATCAGCCCCGGATGCTCATCCATGGTGTCGGTGGCGCTGATCTTCGTCCCCACGGCGAGGATAACCTCCGCCGCACCGAGGACACGATTCGCGGCATCGTGCCCGAACGAGCCTATGACGCCGAACGCGAGCTCGTGCGTCTCGGGGACCACTCCCTTACCGGCCGATGTCGTCACGATAGGTGCCTGCAAAAATTCCGCCAGCGATAGCAGTTCGGTCTGCGCCGCCCGCGCACCGTTCCCCGCAAGAATGGTTACCCGGTGCGTCCTGTTCAGCGCCATTGCGGCTGCATCGAGTGAGCCATCGTCAGGGCACGGTGCGGGAGGCGGTACCCGCAGGCCCGAAGAGATCCGTCGCACGTCGTGCTCAGCCATCCTCCCGAACAAGGAACGCGAGTGGAACACCACGGCGACGGGCCCAGGTTCCCCTGTTGTGGCGTGGACAATCGCGAGTTGAGTCATTTCCACCGCCTGGACCGGATCGGTGGCGACGAACGTGCGTTTCGTGATGGCCGCCATTGCGGCGGG
>NZ_ALPM01000048.1:0-11981 GCF_000294595.1 Arthrobacter sp. TB 23
CCCGCCAAACCCGGACTGGTAGGGCCCGTGGTGGGAGTAACTCCCGCCCTCCGTGGCATCGATCAGAACGACCATCGGCGAGGCGCCTAGATGGGCTTCCATCACACCGATCCCGCCTGCCCCCAGAATCCATGCGCCCTGAGCCATTACGACGGCGGCTCGGTCGGTAAGCCGACCGTACGCTTCCGCCATGACGGTGCCTAAAGATTCCTCCCGGACCAGAACCGCCTCGACGTCACCGAGGTCACGCAGGGCGTCAAAGACCTCGACCATGTGCCCGCCCGGCATACCGAATACGATCGGGTCCTGCATGCTTGAGATTACGTGGGCAATTCCCTGTGCTCCGGTGGTGCCTGGGGTGAGCGCAATCATGGTTCTCCTAAATGTCCTGAGTGGATGGTGCAGTCGGGTAGGGGTTCTTAGTTCGGCGGTGCGCCGGTCGTGCCGACCGTCTTAGGTGGTCGTTCCGCCGTCGACGGGAATGATGGTTCCCGTCACATAAGCACCCAGATCGGTGACCAGAAACTCGAGGGCGCCAGCACAGTCGGCTGGGGTACCAAACCGGCGGAGTGGAACCGACTTGAGCAGGTCGCCCGATCCGATGTCGTCGAACATGGCGGAAAGGCGGCCGGTAGCGATATACCCCGGAGCGAGGCAGTTCACGGTGATCCCCTCGGGGCCCAACTCTTGGGCGAGCGAACGGGTATACATCTCGATCCCGGCCTTTGCCGCGCCATAGATCGAGTACCCACCGCCGGGAAAAGACCGGCTTCCAGCCATGGAAGATACGGTGACAATCCGCCCCCACCCCCGTCCCCGAAGGTGTTTGGCACCCGCACGACACGTGGAAATGGTTCCCACAAGGTTGAGGTGAACGACAGCGTTAACGTGCTGCGCTGTGGCGTTGGCGGGTAAGGAGTCAGACATGGAGCCGGAACCTCCCCCGGCGTTGCACACGAGGACGTCAAGTTGCCCAAGGGCTGTAACCGCCCCATCGATGGCTCTTTCGATGCTGTCCGCATCAGTAACGTCAGCAGCAAATCCGACCGCGCGACGCCCGAGGCCGATGATGTGCTCCTCAGTTGACCGGCCGGCCGCCGCCTCATCTTCGGACGCCACCTTGGTGAACGACCGCAGGTCTCGGTCCACTACAGCGACATCCGCACCCAACTCGGCAAGACGGATGGCGTAGGCGCGGCCGATACCACGGGCCGCACCGGTTACCACTGCAACCTTCCCGGCAAGCGGCTGGCTTTTATGCTCGACCATCAGTGTTGCTCCTTCGCTGCGAACCGTTCGGTGGGCATGCCCTCGAGTCCCTCAGGCAACTCGGGTGAGCTCTCCTGTGTCCCGCCCATCGATTGGAGTCTCGTCGCAACGATGGTCATCTCTGGGATGTGCGCCCTCGGTGGGAGACTGACCGCTGCCAGGACCGCCGCTGCAACGTCCTCCGGCTTTAGGCACCAACGCCTCAGTTCGGGCGGCGGGGGAACGGGCCGACGGTCGATGAGCGGAGTGTCCACTAGTCCGGGAAGGACCGAGGTGACCCGCACACCGTGTGCGTGTTCATCCCGTGAAATGCCTCGGCCGAGAGCTACAAGCGCCGCCTTAGTTGCCGCGTATGCCGGTCCGGCATGATCCGGCCATTGCGCGGACACGGAAGCAATTAGGATGACGTCGCCGCCCCGACCACGCATCGCCGGGATCGTACGTCGCAGAAGGTGCACGATGGAATCGAGATTAAGGTTGCGGACCGCTTCCCAGGATTCCTGCGTGAGCTGATCGAACCGGCGGCCAGTCATGTTCCTCCCGGCCGCGCAGACGACGATGTCCGGCCTGATCCCGTCGAGGCTGTCGCAGAGCTTATCAAGCTGCGCAGGATCTGATAAATCCACACCATAAGCCATCCCCCGCCCGGCAGCGACCACCTCAGCGCCCAGTACGTCCGCGACCAACTCTTTGCGGCGTGCGACGCCGTGCACCTCGGCACCGGCATCGAGCAGGGCCCGCGCAATCTCAGCCCCGATCCCGGTGCTGGCGCCAGTCACCAGTGCGATACGGCCATGTAAATGTTCCTGCACGGTTGATTCCTCCCCGCGGGGCGACCTTTGCCCGGATAGGTACGCTTCAGGATCCAAAATCAAGCAGCACCTTCCCCTGCTTGACGCCCGACTCAACGTGGTCGAACGCAACAGCAACATCGCTTGCCGGGAAAACCCTGTCGACGATGGGCCGAACTGTGCCGCTCGCGAGATGCGGTAGCACTTCACGCTCGAACGCTCGCACTGCAATGGCCTTATCTTCCGTGGGACGCGCCCGAAGGACTGAGGCGAGGAGACGCCCCCGCCGGCCCATGAGTGCTCGCAGGTTAATTGTTGCTTCGGCTCCCGCGCCCACGCCGACGACCATGACCCGCCCGAGGACCGCCAGCACAGCGAAGTCGGTCGCAAGGTTGGGGGCACCGACAAGTTCCAGTACGACGTCCGCGCCACGGCCAGCCGAAACATCCTGAACAATCTGTGCCACATTCTCGGGATCGGCCGGGATAGCCCCAAGGCTGGTGACCAGCTCACGGCCACGTTCCGTCCGGCTCGTGCCGATGACGCGCGCGCCGCTAGCCCGGGCTATCTGCACGGCAGCACTTCCAACGCCTCCCGTAGCTCCATTGACCAGGAGAACCTCCCCAGGACGCAGCGCCGCCTGGCTACGGATAGCGTCATGGGCCGTGATGAACCCCTCGGGAACGGCAGCGGCGGCCAAGTCGTCAAGGTTGTCAGGGACGATACACACATGCCGTTCGGAGATCAGTACACGGTCGGCCAGGCCACCGCCGGCGACCAGACCCATGACGCGGGTCCCGACCCTCATTCCCAGCACCCGCGGGCCGACTGCGACAACCTCGCCGGCTACCTCGAGTCCAGGGATGTCGATCGGCGCGCCAGGAGGCGGCGGGTAGTCGCCGTTACGTTGCTGCAGGTCCGCCGGGTTAATCCCCGCATAACGCACCCTGACGAGTAGCTCGTCACCTTCGGGTACCGGGTCCGGGCGTTCGCTCAAGGCTATTACCTCGTTGCCGCCGGCTCCCTTGTATATAACAGCTCTCATTCTTATCCTCCTCGATCAGACCTCGCCCGTTGTCGGACGAGTCAGTGCATGTGCAGGCCGCCGTTGACCTGGATGACCTCTCCGGTGATGAAGCCCGCAGCCGGTGAACACAGGAACTCAACAACACCGGCGACCTCGTCAGCCGTGCCGAACCTGCCCAGCGGCGTGCTGCGAAGCAGGTCCGTAGCCGATGCGTCCCGCAGTCCGGCGGTCATGGAAGTCTCGATGACCCCCGGCGCCACCGCGTTGACTCGAACTTTTGGTCCGAGCTCCCAAGCCATCGACCTCACTAGTGACAGCAATCCGCCCTTGCTGGCCGCGTAGGCAGCGTGCCCGCGGCTGCCCCGCATCCCCGCGATCGAGGTCAAAGCCACAACTCCGGCGCCGTCGGCAAGGTGTACTGCTGCGGCTCGCAGCAGGTAGAATGCTGAATCGAGATTGATGCTTATGCACCGGCGCCACTCCTCGTCGGTGGCCTCAGTCACTAATTTCTCCGGGTAGACCCCCGCTGCAAGAACGAGGCTGTCGATACGTCCGTGCAGCTCCAGCGCTGCAGCAACCAGGATCTCGCTGTCCGCGGGGTCCGACACATCCCCCGGTAGAACGGTGATAACGGCCCCCTGATTTTCAAGCTCTGCCCGAAGCGGAGCGAGTACCTCAGGCGAGCGATCCGACAGGACCAGATGGTCCCCCGGCCGAGCAAATCTGCGAGCAATCGATGTACCAATTCCGCCAGCCGCCCCGGTGAGGACGAGGGTTCGAGGGCTTTCAGTCGGCTTGGTATTCTCGAGGATCATGGAATTAGCACCGCCTTTACAACCTCTCCGGCGGCGGTAGCTTCGAGCGCCTCGATCGCTTGCGCTAGAGGAAAGGCTGTGCTGACGATGTCCTCAAACCCGGGAGCCAAGGCGAGAGCCTGAGCGGCAGCGATGTAGTCCTCCCGCAGCGAACCGTAGCTACCACGGAGGTTGATCTCACCGCGGACCAAGGAGTTGATGGGAATGAGTGGTTCTCTGGCGAAAAGAGCCACGACAACGACCGATCCCCCCGGTGTCACCGATTCAACCGCCTGTGCCAAACCCGCCGAGCTACCCGATGCCTCAATCCAGGCATCCACCGGGGTGGCTAGCTCCCCGAGATCACCTCGGACCGCGGTTATACCGAGACTCCGGGCTGCAGGTAGCCGGGTAAGCTCGTCCCGCTCGGTCCCGGTCAAAACAACGTCCACGCCGCCCCGCGCCAGAAGCCAGGCCGTGAACATACCGATCGGGCCGGGACCCGAAACCGCGACACGTGCTCCCGTCGGGAGTTCACCAAGGTGGCGCACCGCCCGCGCCGCAACGGACATTGGCTCGGTGAGTGTCATTCGAAGGGCCGGCGCGTCCGCGTCCACCTCAACGAGGCGATTGACAGGTACAGAAACATAAACGGCGCCGCCCCCATCGAAGGACAATCCGAGAACTTGCCGGTCGGGACAGATTTGGCTGAGTCCTGTCGCGCAGGTGGGACAGGATTGGCACCCGTCGATAGCAATGGGCACGACACGACGACCAATCCATGAGGAATCTGCGCCCGGGCCAACGGCAACCACCTCACCGACAAGCTCATGGCCGAGTACCACTGGGGTTTTGACCCAGCCGTAACCGTCATCACCGCGCCAGGCATGCACATCACTGCCACACAGGCCGCAGGCCTCAACCTTGATCTGGGCCTCGAGTTCCGAAGGCGGCCGGACGGCGACATCGGTGACGGAGGTCCATTCCTGGCCAGGACCCGCCTTGACCAGCGCGGGAAGGGTCGAGTCAGACACCGAGGTATGCCTCCCGAACCTTCGGATCATTCCGGATCTCTTCGGCGGTGCCGCTGTGCGTGGTGACGCCCTTGTCGATAATCGTTGCGCGATCAGCGGCTTGCAACGCGTGTTGGACCTGCTGCTCGACGAGCAGGACCGATACACCTTCGGCTGCGATCTCCTTCACGAAAGTGAACATCTGCGAGACGATGACCGGCGCCAGGCCGAGCGACATCTCGTCGATCATCAGGACCGTCGGTTCGGACATCAGGCCACGCCCAACAGCGCACATCTGCTGTTCACCGCCCGACAAGGTCCCCGCCAACTGGGTGCGCCGTTCCGAAAGTTTCGGGAGCATCGAGTAGATCCTCGCCAGCCGGTCCTTGCTCTTCCCGTCCTTTCGCCTCGAGTAGCCTCCCAACAGGAGATTTTCCTCGACAGTGAGGGTGCCAAAGAGTCGTCGGCCCTCGGGAACGTGGACGATCCCGAGACGAACTCGTTCTTCGGGTGTGGCCTTCGTGATGTCCTCACCGTTGAACATCACTGTTCCTTTGCGGGCCGCGAGGACACCGCTCACGACTCGCAGAGTAGTAGTCTTCCCTGCTGCATTCGCTCCCAGCAGCGCGGTGACGCCACTGTCCGGGAGTTCAAATGACACGTTCTCCAGCGCTTGGGCTTCACCATAGTAGGCAACTAGCCCCTCAACTTTCAGCATGCTTGTCATCTCCGATATAGGCCGTGATCACTGCAGGATTCTTGAGTACGTCTTCAGATTTCCCCTCTGCGATGAGGGTTCCCTGGTCGAGCACGATGATCCGATCGCTGACCGAAGTCAACGCCTTGACCAGGTGCTCAATCATGATGATGGATACGCCGCGGGCACGGACCTCGGTGACGAAAGGCAGGACATCGAGAACTTCGCGAGTATTGAGGCCGGCGAGCACCTCGTCTAGAAGCAGCACCTTGGGGTCTGTGGCGAGCGCACGGGCCACCTCAACCCGCTTCCGCTGAGCCAGGGTGAGCTGGCTGACATCTTTATTCGCCAGTTTCCCGATTCCAAGTTCGTCCAACAGGTCAATCGCCTTCCGTCGGGCTTCGCTGACCTTATGCGTGTGAACGAGCACCGGAACCATGACGTTCTCTACCACCGTCATCCGCAGGAATGGCCGGACCACCTGAAAGGTCCGTCCGATGCCGGCCCGCGCTCGTTTGGTGGGGCTGGTTGCCGTGATGTCCGTTCCATCCAGGGTGATAGACCCGGTGTCGGACCGGATCGTCCCGGTGACAAGGTTGAACAAGGTTGTCTTGCCGGCCCCATTTGGTCCAATGATCCCAAGGATCTCCCCCTCCTCCAGGTGCAGCGATACGCTATTTACTGCCTGCACCCCACCGAAACGCTTCGAGACGTTCTCAATGTTCAACAAACTCATAGCTGATCCTTCTCCCGAGGCTCTTCGACTACTTTTTCCGGCTGTTCGTCGACAACCGACGTGTCATCTGTCAGTCGATCGTCTCCTCGATTGCGTCGGAACCGCGCTCGCAGCTTTTCGATACCGGAGACCAGGCCTCCGGGCATCAACATGACGACCGCGACGAGCACGACACCGTAAATCATGAAGTTCAAGCCCTGTTGCCCGGCGAACGCACTACGCATGTATTCGCCGATGGGTGTCATCAGCACTGCACCCAGAATTGGTCCCAGCACAGTGCCGGCGCCGCCGATGATTCCGTTTAGAGCTGGCTGGATCGAATAAAGGTTCAACGAAAAGTTGGTCTCGGGATCGACAATGAAAAAATACTGTGCGGCAAACGCGCCGAAAGCGCCGGTCAGGGCAGCTGAGACTACGAGTGCGAGCACTTTGAGAACGGCCGTGTTGACCCCGAGGGCACGTGTCGCCTCATCGTCAGAACCGGAGGCTCTTAACTGGTAGCCCATTCGTGAGTAGTAGATCTTGATCGATACGAGCACTGCAAGGATCGTCAACCCGAGGACAATGTAGTAGTAGGGTTCCCGGTCCGAGAAGGACATGTTCAGCCAGCCGGGCTGGTATGGGATGGTGAGGCCCTCTGAACCGCCAGTGAAGTCGCGTGCGAAGACCGACAGAAGTCGGATCACTTCAACGAAGGCAAGCGACGCGAGCGTAAAGAACGGTCCACGCAACCGGAGCAGCGGGATGGACAGGAGGAGACCTCCACCGGCGGCCACGACCATCCCCGCGAGCATCCCCAGCCACGGATTAACTCCGTAGTCAAGGAGCAGGATTGCCATTGTGTAGGACCCAAGACCGAAAAACGCTGCGTGTCCCAGAGACAGGGCTCCACCAAAGGCAGCGATGTTCCAGGCGACGGTAATACCGACGAACATGACGATGAGCACAGCGTTATTCAGTAGATACTGGTCAATAACCAATGGCAAGAGTGCCAGGAGCGCGACGACAACAGCTCCAATAATCAGGTTTGAGCGCTTCACTTCAGCCCCACCTCCTCAGTGCCGGCGCCCTTGCCGAACAGACCCTGAGGCCGGACGAGAACGACGATAATGAACAGAGCGAACAGCACTGCTTGCTGCAGCGCAGGAGATATGTACGTGCCTGCCAATGTTTCGATTGCCCCCAGCAGCACACCACCAACGAGCGAACCAACCATGCTTCCCATCCCGCCGATGACGACGACGATAAAAGCGATGAGGGTCATGTGAACCCCGAACAGCGGCGAGGCCGAGGTGAATGGCACAAGCATCACGCCAGCGACACCGGCGAGCATGACGCTAATGCCGGTTGCCACAAAATAGAACTTCTTCACCGGTATGCCAACAAGCACAGCCGTCGAGCTGTCCTCCGCAATTGCCCGCAAGATATTGCCGGTCATAGTCCGGTTCATGACGTAAAACAAGGCTCCGACCATGACGAGCGCCCCGATAAAAGCGACCAGCCGTCCGACCGAAATGGTGATTCCCCCGAGGTCCAGCACTGCTGTCGAATAGCTGGTGCTCACGCTGCGGTGCTGACCTCCCCAGAGGAACAAGGCCAGGTTCTGCAGGATGATGGAAATACCGACGGTCGCGAAGATTTTCATGTTGGCCGATGTTCCCTGGATCGGCTGGAGGATGCCTCGCTGGAAGACAACTCCGATGAGGAACATCGCCGGAGCGACAATGAGCAGTGACAAATATGGGTCGATACCCATACCGAACCACAACCAGAATGCAAGGTACATTCCGATCATGACGAACTCGCCGTGGGCGAAGTTGATGACGCGAACTACGCCGAACAGCAGGTTGAGTCCAACCGATACCAAGGCATAGACCCCGCCGAGGAGGATTCCTGCGACGAGGGTTTGAATCAATAGGTCCATCGATGTTCCTTTCCACAACCTAAGGCCCAGGCCGGGCGCTGCCAGCCTGGGCGCTTATGGGTCAGTTGACTTTGTTACTGTCCGCTGGTTGCTAGCTCGGGTTCGATTGTCCCTACCATTTCCGGATAGACGGTCTCTAGGGTTCCATCCCGCCACTGCATGACATAAGGCGCGGCCTCGGTGTTTTGACCGTTTTCGTTGAATTTCACGCCCCACCCCGTTGCTGTGGTGCCCTGCTCGATGGTGTAGGCGGCGGCCGCTTCACCAAATGCCTCCGGTGACGTATCTCCACCTGTCTCGGCCAGAATGTCGAAGATCACATTCGCGCCCATAAAGTTGGCCAGTGAGTGGCCGGATGCGGGGTCCTCGTTGTACTCCTCCTTGTACAGGGCCAGGAAGTCCTCGAGGCCGGGGGTGGACTCGGGGTTGACGGCATACTGGGTGAAGTCCACGTTGAAGACGTAGTTCGCTGCTTCACCGAGCGTCTCACCGAATCCGCTGAGCGTGTGCCCGCCGCCGGTGCCGATGAACGCTGGGACAACAACTCCGTTTTCCTGCATCTGGCGGGCAAGGAGGATCGCGTCCGACGCGTATGAAACGGCGATCACTACATCTGGATCCTCCTGTTCTATACCAAGCACTGTGGAGGACAGGTCAGTGGATTCGGCGCTGTATGGAGCGTAAGAGATGTTGGTGATACCTGCCTCCGCTGCAACCGTTTCTGTGGAGCGTGCTACGGAGGACCCGTATGAGGAGTCTTCGTGGACCAGCAGCACCTTGACCTCGTCGAGCCCGAGGCCGAGCTCGGGTGCGACAAAGTCGGAGATGAAGTCGATTTGGGTCTGTGCAAAGGTGCCTGCGGGTGGGTTCGTGCGCCACACGTTCTCGTACCCGCGATCGTTGAACTCCTCGCTGATCGCGCCGAGCTCGGCATAGGTGCCTCCGCCGCGGGCGTAGACCTCGGAAGCGGCCAGTGCCAGCGACGACGAATAGGTGCCGATGGCGAGGTCCAGTCCCTCTGAGTCGAGCAGCCGTCGAGCCTCGGAGGTCGCCGCGTTGACGTCTGGGACGTCTGCCTGGACTAGCTTCACCTGTCGGCCGTCTATACCGCCGGCCTCGTTGATCTGCTGGGCGGCAATGTTCGCCCCGCGCCAGGATTCCTCGCCCAGGAGAGCGAGCGATCCGCTGGTTGGGTAGAACGCTGCGATCTCGATGGGACCGGACTCTTCTCCGCCTTGCCCGTCTGCGCCACCATCGGCACCACCGCAACCAGCAAGAATCATACCGGCCGCTAGTACTGTCGAGATCTGAGTCGTGCGTCGTCGCACGCTAGATCCACGCATATTTGTGATTGTCATCTTTGACTCCTTCTTCCCTGGGGTAGGGCTTGTTAGGCGGCTGTCCAGCCGCCGTCGACCATTAGTAGCTGACCGGTGACGTACGCAGATGCGTTCGACGCCAGATAGACAAGTGCACCGGACAGGTCGTCCGGATTACCGAAGCGCTTCTGGGGGATGCGTTTCAATAGCCCTTCACGTGCCTCGTCGTTTTGGAAGAGATTCTCCGTCAGTGCCGTGCGGAAATAGCCCGGACCGATAGCGTTCACCCTGATTCCCTGAGCAGCCCACTCGACTGCCAGCGAGCGGACGATTCCCATGACGCCGGACTTCGTTGCGGCGTAGGCGGCAATGTTGGGTAGACCGAGGGTCGACGTGAGGGACGCTACGAACACGTGGCTGCCTTCGACCCCGGCGGTGAGCTGTCGGCGGCCAACTTCCTGGCTGAGCATGAAAGGCGCTGTGAGGTTTATTCTTACAACTCGCTCCCATTCGTCCAAGGGAAAGTCGACGGCTGCCGCTCGGTGTTGAACTCCGGCCGCGTGCACCACGCTGTCCACGGTGCCACCCAACATTTTCTCCGCTTCGTCCACCAGGGTTGGGATAGCTGCAGTGTTCGCCACGTCTCCGGCCAGGTTACGGATGCCGCTGTCGATCTCGTCGTGGCCCGGGGTCCGGGCAACTGCCACAACTTGGGCGCCCGCCTGGGCCAGCCCTCGGGCCATAGCCTGTCCCAATCCCCGGCTACCTCCGGTGACGAGAATGCGCCGGCCGTCCAGCGAGAAGCGGTCTAGAATGCCGCTCACAGGGCACGCACCGCTACCGTCTTGGTTCGCGTGTAAAACTGCAGTGCGTCCAGGCCCTGTTCCTTGAAGGGTGAACCCGAGTAGCCAAAGCCCCCAAACGGGTGGTGTACATCCCAGCCCGTGGTCGGGTGGTTCACTGATACTTGGCCCGCCTCCGCCTGAGTGATGAAGCGCTCTGCGGCACCCAGGTCGCTCGTGAAGACCGCGGCGGCGAGGCCGTAATCCGAGTCGTTGACGGCTTCGATAGCCTGCTGTTCGTTGTCGACCGCAAGTATTCCAAGAACGGGTCCAAACACTTCGTCACGCCAAATTGCCTGGTCCCGGGTGACTCTAAGGAGGGTAGGGCTAACGAAAGCCCCATGCTCCGAGACGCCCTCGGGCGGGTGCGCGCCGCCCTCAAGTAGCTCGGCGGATTCCCCCAAAGCACGGTCGATGTGATCGAAGATCTCTTTCCGGGCTGCGGCTGAAACTACTGGACCTACCGTTATCCCCTCAGCGTCACCCGCACCGACCTTCAATGCAAGCATGTGTTCCCGGATGGCCGCAATGAGCTGGTCGGCAACCCCCCGGACAACCACAACGCGCGAGGTTGCGGTGCACCGCTGACCGGCCTGCGCAAATGCCCCCGAAACGATCTCCTTCGCGGCCACTGCAATGTCCGCGTCAGCGAGGACGGCGATCGCATTCTTACCGCCCATTTCGGTTTGCACACGGACTGGTCTTCCGGCGAGCTGCTTCTGCAACTCCAGGCCGACCGATGTGGAACCGGTGAAACTAACCGCCTTGAGCGCCTTGGCCTCGAGGAGGCTCCCACCAATGTCCCGGCCTCGTCCCGTCACAGTGCCAAGGACTCCTGCGGGCAAACCGACAGTATTGAAGATGCGTGCGAGTTCGAGAACAATAAGCGGGGTGGCTGTGGCGGGCTTGATGATGACGGCATTGCCCGCCAACAGTGCCGGGCCCATTTTGCGCGCCGGGGTGAGTAGCGGGTCGTTCCAAGGGGTGATCAGTAGTACCACACCGAGGGGCTCATGCACCACTCGCGCGTAGGTGCCAGGTCGGCCGTCGGCGAGAAGCTCGCCATAAGGCAGTCGCGCCTGACCGGCGTAATAGTCGAAGAAGTCGGCGGTCTTTTTGACCTCGACGCGCGCTTCGGCAAGCGTCTTGCCCATTTCTTGGACGATCAGCCGCGCCAGCATGTCGGACTCATCCCGCACGCAGGCGGCGGCCGCCTGCAAGATTTCGCCTCGGGCCAGAACGCCGGTCTCACGCCAGATGCGGGCACCAGTTACCGCCGCGCCGTAGACAGACTGAATATCCTGCGCGGTCATCGCGGGCACACGACCAACCACTTGCTGCGAGTCAGCCGGGTTGGTGACGTCGATAGTTTCACCCGTCGACGTGTCAAGGATCGTGCCGTCAATAAGGTTTCCGGTGATTTTCATACTCTGGCGTCCTTTCCGGCGGTGACAGCGAACGCCTGGTCGAGGTTCCCGTCCCGCATAGTTAGCAGCAGCGCCCGGACGCGCTCGATGTCCATACTTTCCGGGTTTGAGGGGCGGGGATAAAGTTCTACGGTACGGCGGG
>NZ_ALPM01000049.1:0-12873 GCF_000294595.1 Arthrobacter sp. TB 23
CCCCTGCCGCATCGAGAGTGTCCGGCTGGCCGACTCGCCGTACCAGGTCCAGCACATGCTCAGCAGCAACCCTCAAGTCGTCCGATTCGCCAAGTGTCACCGCGCGGGCGAGCAGCCTGGCACGCCGTGGATCAACGTGCTGGTTATAGGCAATCGTGTATGCCAACGCCAGGCCCGTCGTTGTGCCGTGGGCCATCGGCTTCTCGTGATTGATCGCATAACCGAGGCTGTGGCCGAGTACAACCCCTGAGTTAAGCGCAAGCCCCGCAAGATAGGCAGCGAAAAGCATGCTTCCGGTGGCCTCACTGTCGCCGTCGTAGGCGTTAGGGAGTTGGCTCATCACGATCTTGATGGCTTCTGTCGCGTTGTGCTCAGTAATGGGGCTGCTGTTCAACGACAGGATGGACTCGGCGGCGTGGGCCAGTGCGTCGAGGCCGGTCGACGCCTTCACATGAGCCGGGAGGCTGGCGACCAGATTCTGATCCAGAACCACAAGCTGCGGAACGAAGGCCCGGCTCGAGGTGATGCGCTTCTCTCCACCATCGGTGATCATCGAGATTCGAGTAACCTCGGCCCCGGTGCCGATGGTAGTCGGTACAAGGACAAGCGGTGGAGGCGCCACAGTTGGCTCGATGACGCCGAACCAGTCTGCGCAATGACCCTCGTTCGTTACGAGCAAAGCAATCATCTTGGCCGCGTCCAGCACCGAACCACCCCCGATCCCGACGACGGCGACCACACTCCGTTCGCGTGCTGACGTCGCCGCAGCATCTACCTGCTCCGCCGTCAACTCGGGCCCAAAGTCCGATAGCACCACCGGTTCGTAACCGGCGGTCGTGAGCTCCTTGAGTGCGTCGTCCAGAAGATTACCCGTCGCAAGGGCCGTATCGGCAGCAATCAGGACTGGCCCGAGAGTAGCGGCACCGGCCGAAACAAGTCCGGTCGCGAGCGACGCCAGCGCACCTCGACCCAGCCAGGTGCATGAAGGGGCTATAAAGACAGCGGGCGTTTCGAGCTTTTCACCAGAGGTCATCATCGAAGTCCGGCTCCTTAGTAAAATCGTATAATTGGATCCAACATTCAGGCCACTATGTCATTCATCACACCCTCCGTCAAGGAAAATCTTGTTACCTGTAACCTGTGGACTGAAACAGGGAATTTCCCATAGAGTCAATCATCACGGGCATGCCTGGCACCCTATTTGCATCACATCCACGCTCGCAACGATGCGTTCAGGGCTTCGTCGCGGTTCATGATCGGTCTAATGTTGGATCCACAGTTCAGTATCAGAAGATCGAGGCTTCGGCGTACACACGCCATCACCCAGCGTTTCAAGACCGGAGGCAGTCAATGGAAGATCTGATCGTTATCGGAGGCGGGATTGTCGGCCTGGCCACCGCGAGGGAAGCCCTGCGGCGCCATCCTGACCTCAAAGTTCTAGTCCTCGAAAAGGCGGACGAGGTCGCGACCGCCCAAACCGGTCACAATTCCGGCGTCATTCACGCGGGACTCTACTACACACCCGGATCGTTGAAAGCTCGACTGTGCCGTGCGGGCGAACGCGAAACAAAAAACCTCTGCGACGAGTACGGCATCCGGTACGACACAGTCGGCAAGCTGGTCATAGCGACGGATGAGGTCGAGATTGAGCGGATGGAGCAGTTGGCGGAGCGAGGAGCCCGCAATGGTATCGAGCTTCAGAAAATCGATCGGGACGAGCTCGCGGAAATGGAGCCCAATGTTCGAGGCCGCAAGGCACTTCTTTCTCCGGCCACCGGGATCGTGGATTACCGGGAAGTTGCTCGGGCAATGGCCACGGACATCGTTGCGCTAGGTGGGAGGGTGATTACACGATCGACAGTGCACTCGATTGACGAGCGTTCCGGCGCAACGGGCGAAGTGGTGGTCGGATCTGACACCGGCGAGTATAGGGCCCGGCGAATGGTCGCCTGTGCTGGCCTTCAGGCGGACCGGATTGCGTCAATAGGCGGCATCGATGTCGATTTTCAAATTATTCCTTTCCGCGGCGAGTATTACCAGTTGCCGCATAGCCGCCAGGGTCTCGTGGAGCGACTCATCTACCCCGTCCCTGATCCTGATCTACCTTTCCTCGGCGTTCACCTCAGTCCTACGATCGACGGGCGAATTACTGTCGGGCCGAATGCGGTTCTCGGCTTCTCCAGAGAGGGGTATCCACGCGGTTCAGTTTCACCGAGGGATGTGGCCCGGTTTATGGCGTTCCCCGGCATGTGGCGATTCGCGAAGGACAATCTACGGACCGGATTGCAGGAGATGCGAAGCTCATATTTCCCCAGCAGCTACCTCAAATTGGTCCGGAAATACTGCCCTGGATTGGAGCTCGGCGACCTACGTCCCTATCCTGCAGGAATTAGAGCTCAAGCTCTCATGCGCGACGGCACCCCGGTCGAAGACTTCCTGTTCCGGTCCACCGAACGTCAACTGCATGTGTGCAATGCTCCGTCGCCAGCAGCCACCTCGGCGATTCCAATTGGCTCGCTCATCGTTGACAAAGTCCTGAACGCTGTCCGCGGCTGAGCCGCCCGTAAACGACAAGCACCAGTCGTCCCTCCGGGTCCTGCAGATCCCGTCACTGGGCCCCAGCATCGTGCGCGAAAATTTGCGGTGATCTCCGCAGGGCGACCATGGTGCGCGTGATGTGGGTGGTAACGATCGAAGCCGCGACCTCAGCATTGCGGTCGATTAGAGCTTTGTGCAGTAGTCGGTGCTCCGCATTCGTTTCCTCAACCCAACTCGGTCCGGTCTCCGTCACGAATGCGCGCCGGTATTGCTGGGTAGAGTTCCAGAGCCGCTTCACAATGGATGTCAGCTGAATGCTCTGGCAGCCCTCATAGGTCAGCAAATGAAATGCACGGTCGAGAACGAGGAATTCCACCGCGTCAACCCCGGCTTCAATCTCGTCCAGGATGGCTCCAGCGCGGTCGATGTTGGACTGGGAAAGGCGCGGGACGGAGTCGGCAATGACAAAGGGTTCAATCCGTGATCGCGTCCCATAGAGCAGATAGAGCTCCGCAGCGTCCATCGCTGTGACGCGGGCACCCTTATTCGGCTCCAGAGTGACAAGGCCTTCGCCCTCGAGAATCCGAAGTGCCTCCCGCACGGGAAGCCGGCTGGCTCCAAGCCGTTTGGCAAGGGTCTCCTGACGGACGGGCTGTCCTGGCCCGAATTCACCGCTAAGGATTGCTGACCGGATGTAGTCCGCCACCCGCGTGCCGGTACTACCGGACAACTTTCCGCTGTCATCGGACTCCGGGTCTTCGAGGACCTCGGCCTTCGGGTCAAAAGCCATGCTTAAATACCACCTTGGAGTTGAATCGGGTCATGGCGGGCAGGCTCGCCCCAGAGAGATGAGGAAAGGCCCGGCACATAGGTGCAACAGACCACTCTCTCTGCGGCCCCCCGCGGGTCCCACAACCGTTTGCCCAGCGCAGATTCTTAAGCCTTACCGGCCGGATAGCTTACTAACTCTAACTGCATTCCCCATGGACTGAGAAAGTATACCCACCGTTGACCCAAGGATGGCCCTGTACTCTCAGTCGGCTTGCCCAAAACAGTAACCCCCGCCTGGTTGCGCAAATAGTTCGTGGCCTCGTCGATATCGTTGACGTAAAAAACCAGATGATGTTCACCAATGTCACTGTTTAGTGGCTGGGGTGCTGCCGAGGTGCCGGTTCATAATTGAAGATCTCAAAATTGGCGCCGTACCCGCACCGAAAGAACCTCAGTTCTCGCATTACCGTTAACGGATGGACATTTAAGTGCCTCTTCATCCAGTCGTTCTCGGATGAGAATGGTCCCAGCGCATAGATTAGTTCGCAGCCAATCACATCGACGAAAAACCGCTCGGCCTGTTCGAGATCCGGGACCGTGAAGCCGATGTGTTCCGTCCCTCAAGGCCAGATAATCCCATGATGTGCTCAACGAATGCTATCGAGTCGCTCAAAGCCAGGTACCGGCGCGCCGTGAAGGCCCGGGGCCATTTCTCCACCGAGCAGGCTGCGCAAACTTGTCCCCGCGAATGGCCACAGTTCGGGACACCGTTGGACGACACTGTCCTAGATCAACAGTCCAAGCGGATTCTCAATACGGGTCTTGAATGCGGCGAGCCATTTTGCGGCGAGAGCGCCGTCAAGAACCCGGTGATCTGCAGATAGTGTCACCGTCATGACGGTCGCCACAGCGATCTCCCCGTCCGTGACGACCGGCCGCTGGGTTGCCGCCCCGACCGCGAGAATACCTGAATGCGGCGGGTTGATAATGGCGGAAAACTTTTCCGTGCCGAACATTCCCAGGTTAGAGACAGAGAAGGACCCGCCTTCGAGTTCGTGCTGCTTGAGTCTGCCAGCTCGTCCCCGCTCGGCGAGGTCCCGGATGCCAGCGCTCAGGTCGCTGATACTGCGTCGGTTCACGGTCTCCATGACAGGGGTAACCAGACCGCCCTCGACCGAGACAGCGATCGCAATGCTTACGTCGTCGAATCGCCGGAGGGCGCCATTCATCCAGATGGCGTTTGCCTCGGGTACATCACTGAAGGCTGCCCCAACCGCCTTGACGACGAAGTCATTGACCGAAATGGGCGCGGCGGACAACTGGTTGACGGAGCGCCGAATGGCAAGAAGTTCGTCGACCCGGCAATCGGCGACGAGGTAAAAGTGCGGCATAGTGGTGACGCTCTCGACGAGCCTGCGGGCGATGGCACGCCGCATTCCCGTGTGGGGAATATCCGTGTAACCCACTCCTGCAGCCACCTCTGATGCCTGTTCCGCACGGGACGCGAGTGCAGGCATATCAGCCTCTGCTGCAGGTATTCCGTCGATGTCCCGGCGCACGATGCGCCCACCGGGTCCGCTGCCGGTAGTAGCAGAGAGGTCGAGGCCGCGCTGCGCTGCCAGACGACGAACGAGTGGGCTGATGAACTGACGTGTATGGGCGGGCGCGATATCCGAGACCCGGTTGCCCTGGGGAGCGTTAACGGTGGGTATCCTGTCAACTTCTGGTGCTTTCACCTGCTGGGGCGTCGTCTCCCTCTCCGGCGCTGCCACCGTGCCCGCAGGGCCGGTCGCAGGTTCCCCTTCCGCTTCCGAATCCGCGGCGCTGCCACCCGCCGCCGCCATAGCGTCCTCGATCGATTCGCCTGGCTCGGCGAGCACCGCGATCGGCGTACCGACCGACACCTGCACACCCGTTTCAACGAGGAGCCCTGCGAGTACGCCACCTTGCTCAGCCTCGTACTCGACGACGGCTTTTTCGGTTTCGACCTCGGCGATGGGTTGACCAACCCTGATCTCGTCTCCAGGCGTCACGAGCCAGGCCTCCAAGGCTGCCTCGGTGGCACCGGCAAGGACCTCGGGCATCCGAATGATCGCGGCCATCAGTTTCCTCCGCCGAATCCGACGCGCACGCGCTCAAGGCCTGCGACGACTTCTTCCGTGCGGGCGATCGCCGCACGTTCCAGCACCTTGGAGATGCTAGGGCTTGCATCGGAACCCGTGACGCGCTCCACTGGCTGGTCGAGCCAATCGAAGTAACGCCGTTGAATCTCGTCGGCGAGCCATCCCCCGTAGGAAGTTCCTCGCGCTCCCTGTTCGACGATGAGCACACTATTCGTCTTCTTGATGCTCTCGCCGATGGTGTCCCAGTCGATGGAGGCCCGGTCGAGCCAGCGCAGGTCAATCACTTCGGCATCGATTCCGGTTTGCTCCGCTGCCTCGAGCGCATGGCCCACCATTGACAGATAGCTGATGACGGTTACATCAGCGCCTGCGCGGCGGACCGCAGCCTTGCCGAACGGCAGCTGATAGTCGAGGTCTCCGACCGGGACGTCGTGCTTCTGACCGTAAAGGTCCACGTGCTCGATCACGAGTACCGGATCCTCGAGCGCGAGCGCCGCGTTCATCAGCCCAATGTAGTCGGCAGCTGTTGATGGTGCGACGATGCGCCATCCGGGGCTTGTTGCGAAGATTCCTGCCGGATCCATCAGGTGCTGGGACCCGTAGCCGGAGCCCATCGCGACCTTGGTGCGGAGCACCAGCGGCACCGGATTATCGCCGCCGAACATGTGCCGTGCCTTGCCGATCTGGTTGAACACCTGATCGGCCGCAACCCACATGAAGTCGGGGTACATGAATTCGACGATGGGGCGGAAACGGCCGTCGAGCGCCATCCCGCCGCCGAGACCCGCAAAGGCATTCTCGCTGATCGGCGTGCCAAGCACACGCTCAGGGTAGGCCTTCGACAAGCCCTTCGTGGCACCATTGGTGCCACCCCCCAGACGGTGAACGTCCTCACCTAGCACGACGACGCGCGCGTCCTGCTCCATGCGGCGTCCTACAACAGCCGCGACCGCGTCGACGAAACGAGTCGACGTCACCTCGCCGTCGTACTCGAGCGGCTCGAGGACTTGGGCGCCCTCAAGCTCGGTCGCATCACCCCGCAGTCCAACGTCAACGAACGAAGGGTCCGGCCACAGATTGGCCAGGATGCGCCGCTTGCCCGCGTTCTCCGGATCAGCCTCGAGCAGTTCGCCCGTGGCGACGCGCATCGCGGCCTGCGCCTGCGAACGTACAGCGGCGATCCCCTCATCGTCGATGTAGCCGAGCGCCTTCATCTCCTCCGCCACTCGGGTGAGAGGATCACGGGCGCGCCACTGGCCTTCTTCTTCCTTGGTTCGGTAACCGAAAGCACTGCCCGGGTACGGTCCGTTCTGGTGGAAGAAACGGTAAACCTCCGCCTCTATGACCGCGGGGCCTTGACCCGACCGCATCACCTCCTCCGCTTGTTGCGTCGCGAGGTAGACGGCAAGCGGATCCATGCCGTCAACGCGCCATGAGTGGATGCCGAAGCCCAGAGCACGAGCCGAAAGTCGCGTCTCGGCGGTGGCCTCGCCGACGTGCGTCGACACCGCATAGAAGTTGTTCTCGATGAAGAATCCGAGGGGAAGCTTCCACGCGGCCGCGAGATTCATGGTCTCCAGTACTGAACCGATATTGACGGCGCCATCACCGAAGTAACTCATCGTGAAGTCGCTGGTATCGGCGTGCTTCTGCGCCCAGGCATTGCCGGCCCCAAGGGGCACTCCGCCGCCGACAATCGCGTTGGTACCGAGCGCGCCCGCCTCGAACCACTGCAGGTGCATCGAGCCGCCGCGGCCACGGCAAAAGCCCTGTGCGAGACCGAGAATTTCGGCGAGGGTCCGCTGTAGCACCGATTGAAGCTCGGGCTTCACCAGGGTGGCGAGGTCAAGTGAGTTCTCGGAGACATGAGTGATGGCCTTGGCGAGGAACTGGTGGTGGCCGCGGTGGGAACCGTTTACCGCATCCGACGACCGCATGCCGATGATCGAGCCGACGGCGCCGCCTTCCTGGCCAATGCTCGAGTGGGCTGGCCCGTGCACGAGGCCCTCGCCAGCGAGGTCGAGCACCGTCTCTTCGAAGGCGCGAATCAGATGGAGCTGGCCCAACATCGTCGCGAGCAACTGCGGATCGGCGGCTTCCCAGTCAGCGGCGGTGGTGCTGAGCTGCACCCACGGCTGTGCTGGATGCAAGCTTTCCAATTCTGGCATGGTCTCTCTTCTCCGTTGACGGGCGGCCAACCGGTGTAGACGTCCGGCGGACGAGGCCGACGGCTTAGGCAGTGATTGGATTCAATCGTAGGGCAGTTTCCGCTATTTTGGGAGATTTTCCCCAATCTATCCTTCTAATGGATACAATAAAGAAAAGCGCAATGTCGTGACACCGTGTGGAAAGTAGGTTTGTGATGTCGATTCCCGGCCTTCGTGGCACCGACCACATCGGTTTTACGGTGCCCGATCTGGAGCAGGCGGACGACTTTTTCGTGAACGTCATCGGTTGCGAGCGCGTATACTCACTCGGCCCATTTAGCAGCGACGCCTCGGACTGGATGAGAAAGCACCTCGACGTCCACCCGCGCACGGTCATGCGCAAACTCAACTTCTACCGCTGCGGCTTCGGCACTAACTTCGAGGTCTTCGAGTACGAATCCGCTGACGAACAGCGACCACAGCCGCGCAACAGCGATCTTGGCGGGCATCACCTAGCATTCTACGTGGACGATTTCGACGCGGCCTATGAGTACCTGCTCGCCAAAGACGTGTGCTTCTTGGGCGAGCCGACCCCTAGCCGCGGCGCGAGCACCGGCCAGCGCTGGGTCTACTTCCTGTCTCCGTGGGGAATGCAGTTTGAACTGGTCAGTTACCCCGAAGGCAAGGCCTACGAAGTGGATGCCTCGGTGCTGTTGTGGCATCCAGCCGATCCGGCTCGCTGAGTCGACAGATCACACAGAAAGGGCTTGATGAACAACGTCACGACAGTGCACTTCTCGGCGCACGGTGATTCGAGCGCTCGCATTGCGGAGCAGCTACGCACCATGATCCTCAACGGGGAATACCGGCCGGGTGCACGGCTACGCCAGGAAGAGGTCGCGCTGCGATTCGGTGCCAGCCGCGTACCGGTGCGCGAAGCTTTCCGCACCCTCGCGGCTGACGGCCTCGTCACCCTGATCGCCAACACCGGTGCCTGGGTGTCACGGTTGAGCCTGGCGGAGTGTGACGAGGTGTACCAGACCCGCGAGCGGGTGGAGCCGCTCCTGCTTCGCTATGCGATGCCAGGGATCGATGATGAATACCTGGACCGGCTGGCGTCGCTCGCAGCACAGATGGAAGGCACAGACAACGTCGAGGCCTTCCTGCGTTTCGACCGTGAGTTCCACCTTGGCTCCTATGAGCGTGCACAAACCACCGTGCTCGGTGACCTGGTCAGCCGGTTATGGAACACGACGCAGCACTATCGCCGAGCCTTCACCCTCCTTCTGGACGAGCATGCCACGCGAGTCGTGCACGATGAACACCACATGCTCGTGGAGGCAATGCGCATGCGTGACGCGGATGACGCCGAACGCATCCTCGCCGGCCACATTCGCCGCACCCGACTGGGGCTCGCGCGCCACCCCGAAGTCTTCGAGACCCTCCACTGAACGATTCATATCTACAGGAAAGGCACCACTCATGGCGATAGCCACCATCAATCCCACTACAGGCGAAACAGAGAAAAGTTTTGAACCGCATACTGCGGAAGAGGTCGAGCGACGCATCGCGCTGGCCGATGACGCGACGCGCGTCATGCGCGGAACGACCTTTGCGCAGAGATCCGAGTGGATGCAGTCCGCCGCCGACCTGCTCGAAGCCGAGGCCGACGACATCGCCGCCATCATGACGACAGAAATGGGTAAACCTCTCGCCCAAGCGAGGGCAGAAGCCCTCAAATGCGTCAAGGGCATGCGGTTCTATGCCGAGCATGCGGAGGGGTTTCTGGCCGACGAAATGCTCGCCGACGCCTCGCGTGTCAACGCGTCAAGCGCCCTGGCCCGGTACCAACCACTCGGAGCCGTGCTCGCCGTCATGCCGTGGAATTACCCACTGTGGCAGGTCGTGCGTTTTGCCGCGCCGGCGCTCATGGCAGGCAACTCGGGACTGCTCAAGCACGCATCGAACGTGCCCCAGTCCGCCCTCTACCTCGACACGCTCTTCTCCCGTGGGGGCTTTCCCGAGGGCGCGTTCTCCACCCTCCTGATCGGCTCGCGCGACGTCGCTGCCATCATTCAGGATCGTCGTGTCAAGGCCGTCACCCTCACCGGGTCCGAGCCCGCAGGCCGAGAGGTCGCCGCCAATGCGGGCGGGCAGATCAAGAAGTCCGTCCTCGAACTCGGTGGCTCCGATCCCTTCATTGTCATGCCGAGCGCTGATCTGGACAAGGCTGTCGAGGTCGCGGTGACCACACGCACCCAGAACAACGGCCAGTCCTGCATCGCTGGTAAGCGTTTCATCGTGCACAGTGACGTGTACGACGCGTTTTCTGCAGCCCTCGCTGACCGGTTTCGTGCCCTGGTCGTGGGCGACCCGATGGAACCCACGACCGACGTCGGACCACTGGCCACCGAGTCCGGCCGTGACGAGCTCGCTGAACTGGTTGACGACGCGGTGGCCCAAGGCGCGACCGTGCTCGCCGGTGGTAGCGCTCCGGAGCGCGCTGGCTGGTTCTACCCACCGACCATCGTCACCGACCTGCAGGATGGAATGCGCCTCGTGCTTGAGGAGGCCTTCGGCCCTGTCGCATCCCTCTATCGGGCCGACAGCCGTGATGACGCCCTTCGCATCGCCAACCAGACGACGTTCGGCCTCAGCTCGGCCGTGTGGACGACTGACGCCGCAGACGAGGAGTACTTCATCGCAGGCCTCGACGCCGGAGCCGTGTTCATCAATGGAATGACCGTGTCATACCCGGAGTTGCCTTTCGGCGGAATTAAAGACAGCGGTATTGGACGGGAGCTGGGCGCTCCCGGCATTCGCGAGTTCTGCAATTTAAAGACGGTCTGGAAGGCATGAGTGCGGCGGCGCGTCCCACGCCCCGATACAATCTCGGTCGGGCGACACCGTAAAATGATCGCAGTGCCGCTGGTCGCGATCGCTGTCCCTGCCGGCAGGCCGGATGAGACGAGTCAGAGACCGGATGACTAGGTCGCATCCCGTATAGGGAAGATGACAACTTCGGGGTCGTCGTATCTGACCAACGCGGCCAGAAGATGTCGCGCCGTAAGTTCCGAGCAGACCCGGTTGTCTAGCGGAACAAAGTGAGGCGCACCGCCTATATTTGCGCCAGTCCCATGTTGTCGATTTGCCATCGTGTCGTCGCGAGGCAGATAACGGCCGATTGGGACTGCCCCGAGTTTGCTTGAGACACGCCCAGCGCCGGCCAGTCGCTGAAGGGGAAAGGAACATGTAACCGCTGACCATCAAAACCCCTGACGACGTCATCAGTTTCATTGGCCACACCCTGCGGTTTTGGCCCCTGGAAAGCTTGGTCTGCATCACCCTCGCCGATAACCACGTAGGGCCAACCCTCAGCATCGACCTACCGAAGCCAAACACGGAAATCAGCTACACGAAGATGGTGGCAGACTACCTCGGCAACGACACGGTTTGTTCAATCCCCGAGCGTCTCTCCGCCGCAAGAATAGGAATTGGTGAAAACTTTCACCCGAGTCATGTACCTTCACCGCAACTCCCCCATGAACTAGCAAGAAAGCCCGGACCAAGGCTTCAGGAAAGAAAGAGGTAGCCCACCACAGGAACCACCGCCCAGCAACGCAAAACAGGCACACCCTGTTCACAATCTGCGCCGGTTTGTGCACAGTCAGAGAGCAAAACATCCTCTGACAAGGGGAAACACTGTGCCCGAAGTAGGACTTGAACCGGCTTTCAGCCCTTGCAAACACTGGCCTCCCCCGAAAACCTCCCCAAACCTCCCCAAACCGGCACCGATCCGCCCCAGTCCGACACCCAAGGTGTGCACAATGTGCACACCCCTTTTTCTGCCCTGTTGTTGCCGCACCTGCTCGGCACCGTCGCCCTTGCCGGAGACCTACTACCTGTTCTGAGGGTTTGATCAGACTGAGAAGACAGGCGGTCCCGATATAGGACGAAGTCTCGGGTGAGTCCCAGACCAATACAGAGATGTGTACGCTCTGAAGCCGTGAGACTCATGATGTACGAACCTCCTTTCTCGAATATCTCATCGAGGAAATGACGAAAGCGTGGTTGGGCCCCCGTTAGCAGTCCAGTGGCTATGCGATAGCTAGTTGGTTTCCTGCGGTCCAGTTTTCCCAGTAGGCCGACGGTGTCATTCCGTCGAGGGATCCGTGGGGACGTTCATGATTGTAGAGCTGTTTCCATTCATCGGCCAGGTACTTTGCTTCGGCCAGGGTGTCTATGATTTCTCCGGTGAGTTGTTCCCTTCTGAATTGGGCGTTGAATGACTCGGCGTACCCGTTCTGCCACGGCGACCCCGGGTCAATAAAAGCGGTCTCCACGCCGGCGGTTTGGCACCAGCTGATCAGTGCTGCGGCAGTGAATTCCGGCCCATTATCGGAGCGGACATGGGTCGGGACGACACCGGTTTCAGCGATGATGTCCTCAAGCACGGCGACCACATCCGTCGCGGTGAAAGACCGCCGCGGGATGATCGCCAGCGCGGTACGGGTGTATTCATCGATCACGTTGAAAAACCGCACATGCCGCCCGCAGGAGGTCACATCGGATTGGAAGTCGAAGCTGACCACATGCATCGGATACTGAGCAGTTAGCCGTTTCTGCTCCCCAGCCCCGGGCCCGGTGCGGCGTTTCTTCCTTGCCTTGGGTTTGCAGGTGAGTCCCTCGAGGCGCCACAGCCGGCGCACCCGCTTCGGATTCAGTGCCACCCCAACCCACTGTTGCTGGCCCAGGAGGTGCCAGCGTGCCTTCCGCCAACCCCAGGTCGGGTGCTTCCCCGCAATAGCCCGCAGATCGGCCCGTAGCTGGTGGTCTTCGAAGCTGGCCACCGGCCGTGCCTTGCGCAGGGCGGACCGGTTCTGGCCCAGGATCTTGCAGGCGAGTCTTTCGGACGCCCCGAACTTCTCCTGCGCCATGCGCACTGCACGGCGGCGAGGTTCGGGGCTCAGAATTTTCCCTTCGCCACCTCATTGAGAATGTCGATGGTCAGTTCCTTCTCCGCAACCAGCTTCTTCAGCCGGGCGTTCTCTTTCTCGAGCTCCCGTACCGCTTTGGTTTGGCCGGCGTTGTGCTCGGAACCGTATTGGTTCACCCACCGGTACCAGGTCGCCTCGGTGACCTGCAGTTCCTTCACGACCTCAATCATCGGCCGTCTATCGTTGAGCATCTTTTGGCCCTGACGGACCTTCGCGATGACCTGATCAGGGGTATGTCTACGTGCCATAAAAGTGAATTTCCTCCTGCACCCATTATCGGATGCGAAACTCACATAA
>NZ_ALPM01000050.1:0-11642 GCF_000294595.1 Arthrobacter sp. TB 23
CGCCGGTTCCGCGGGTGTAGCTGCGGATGGTGGTGCTGCCGGGGTTGCAGGCTGGTGAGGTCCGGCTGGCGCCTCAGGTGAGGGCGCCGTTGTCGGGAGCGACTGGCTCGGCTGAAGTGATTTGGGCGTCGAGCTGCTGGGAGGCTCTGTCGGCGCCTGCCGACTAGTGGGTACTTTTGGGTTTGGCTCACCCGCTGCCGCTGCTCCGTCGTGGAGTACTTCGATGGTGACGTTCAGGGCCAGGATTTTGTGGATCGCCTGTTTCACGTTGTCCATGTGAGTGCCGCGCTGGAAGGCGATGGCGTTTCCCTGGGTCGCGAAGGCGAGGACCAGTTGGTTCCCGTTCATGCTCCGCGGCTTGGCATCCGGATTGACGTTGAGCCACGTGGTGCGTTTGATGCGGGCGAGTTCATCCATGATCTCGGGCCACGCACGCCGGATCATTTCCACCTGCGGTGCCCCGGAGGAGGAAGAAGCCGATGCTGGGTCCTGCCGCGCAGGCTCGGGCGCGGCCGGGGATGCGGCCGGCGCCGACGACGACGGGCCCGCAGCCGGACCTGAAGCATTCTGACCCGCAGCATTCTGGCCCGCAGCATTCTGCCCTGCAGCTGAACCTGCAGTGTTCGGAGCTGATGTGGCCGGGCCTGGTGTGGCCGGCCCTGATGCGGTCGGCGCTGGGCTGCTCGGGGCTACGCCAGCCGGGGTGACTGACGGTGTCGTTGGCTTCTCTGCGGGAGCAGTCTCCTCGGGCCACGTCGCAGTACTGGCCGTCTTCCCATCCGGGTCGGAGCCCGCCGAGGGGGCAACGCCCTGGGAGCGGCCTGCCGGGATCGCGGGAGCGTGGTCCTGGGCGGTGGCAGCAGGGGCTGTCGGTTGGCTGGGCGCGGCATCGGACCCGGCGTCGGACCCGGCGTACTGCAGGCGGCGTTCGATCCGGTCAACGCGGGCCAGGGTTCCCCGCTCGGTCTCATCGGCGGCGGGCAGCAGGATCCGCGCGCAGAGCAGCTCAAGGTGAAGACGCGGTGACGTGGCACCGGTCATCTCGGTCAGAGCCGTGTTGGTGATGTCCGCGGCGCGGGAGAGTTCGCCGCGGCCCAGTTGGTTGGCTTGCGTGCGCATCCGGTTCAGCTGGTCGTCGGGGGTGCCCCGGAGGATCGCCGCCGCGCTGTCGGGAACCGCGTTCACGATAATCAAGTCGCGGAACCGCTCCAGTAGGTCCTCAACGAACCTGCGTGGGTCATGCCCAGTCTGGATCACCCGGTCGACGGCGCTGAACACCGTGCCAGCGTCGCCCGCGGCGAAGGCGTCGACGACGTCGTCAAGCAGGGACGCATGCGTGTAACCGAGGAGGGACACGGCAAGCTCATAGTCGAGACCGTCCGGACCGGCGCCGGCCATGAGCTGGTCGAGTACGGACAGTGAGTCACGCACGGACCCGCCGCCGGCCCGGATCACGAGGGACAGCACCCCTGGGGCCACGGGGATGCCCTCCTGTTGGCAGAGCAGATCAAGGTAGGCCATCAGCGGCTCGGGCGGCACCAACCGGAACGGGTAGTGGTGGGTGCGGGACCGGATGGTACCGATCACTTTGTCAGGTTCGGTGGTGGCAAAGATGAACTTGATGTGTTCCGGGGGTTCTTCGACGATCTTCAGGAGGGCGTTGAAGCCCGCCGACGTGACCATATGGGCCTCATCGATGATGAAGATTTTGTACCGGTCGCGGACCGGTGCGAAGGTGGCGCGCTCCCGGAGATCACGGGCGTCGTCGACGCCGCCGTGGCTCGCAGCGTCGATTTCAATCACGTCAAGGCTGCCGGAGCCGCCGCGGGCGAGCTCAACACAGCTATCGCAGACCCCGCAGGGGACCGGGGTGGGGCCCTGGGCACAGTTCAGGCAACGCGCCAGGATGCGTGCCGATGTTGTTTTTCCACAACCGCGCGGACCGGAGAACAGGTAGGCGTGGTTGACCCGGCCCTTCTCAATGGCAGCCATGAGGGGCTCGGTGACGTGCTCCTGGCCAATGACGTCCGCGAAGGCTTCGGGACGGTATCGGCGGTAAAGGGCTGTGCTCACAAAAGAACCCTATCGGTTGGTGGTGACGTATTGCGGTGGCGGAATCAGGACAGCTCGCCGGGCTCAACTATCCAGGCTTCACGCGGCACTCCTGCCAGGTGAAACGCCTCGAGCGCTCCTGCCAGCGTACCCGCCGGGAGCCCCGCCGACCGAAGGATCAGGTCCCTCACCGAGCTGGCGGTCCAGCCCTTATCGGCGAGCGATTCGAGGGTGACGGCGCCGTCACGCTTGGCGAGGCGCTGCCCTTCCCGGTTCAACGCGAGTGGGACATGCGCGTACTGGGGCGGGGCGATCCCCAGCAGGCTGGCCAAATAAGCCTGCCGGGGGGCGGAGCTGAGTAGGTCATCGCCGCGGACCACCTGGTCGATTCCCTGCGCGGCGTCGTCGACCACCACCGCAAGATTGTACGCGGGAACACCGTCACTGCGGACAATGACCAGGTCATCCACCGGTCCGGTGTAGCTGCCGTGCAACTCATCCTGGACCGTCCAGTCGGTCACCTCGGATCGCAGCCGCAGAGCAGGGGGTCGGCCATGCTGGCGGTTACGAGCCGACGCCGGCAGGGTCCGGCAGGTGCCCGGGTAGGACCCGGGTAGCGAATGGGGGGCGGTGGCGGCCTCGGCAATGTCACGGCGGGTGCAGTAGCACTCGTAAAGCAGGTCAGCTTTCCGCAAGGACCCGACAGCGGCCTGGTAGAGGGGGATCCGGTCACTCTGACGGACCGGTGCCGCATCCCAATCGAGCCCGACGGCGGTGAGCTCGGCGAGCTGCGCGGCCTCGGCTCCGGCGCGGGCCCGGTCCAGGTCTTCGATCCGTAGCAGGAAGGTCCGGGAGGTGCTGCGTGCAAACAGCCAGGCGAAGATCGCGGTGCGGAGGTTCCCCAGATGTAGCTCGCCGGAGGGGCTGGGGGCGAAGCGGCCAGCGCCGGGGCTGTTCATCGGTGCTCCTGCAGCATCAGGGGATGAGAAGACCCCCCATGCACCTGCCAGAGCCCGCTTACCCTTGCTACCTTCCGGTCCTGGGGGAGTTCACAGGGTGACACCACATGAGGGGCCGGAAACGAGTCTACAGGAATCTCGGGGCCGGATTCGAACCGGCAGAATCGTCGGTCGCCGTGCCGCGGGGCGGGCCGAACGCTGGCTGAATGTCCGCTGAACCGGGTGCGATCCCAGAGCTGCCCGACAAGGTCACACGGCGGCGATTCGTTAGATCGTTCCCTAGTGGGTATTCTGGTATCTGCTCCAAACTAGGAGGATTCGCCTAGCGGCCTATGGCGCACGCCTGGAACGCGTGTTGGGTTAACGCCCTCGGGGGTTCAAATCCCCCATCCTCCGCACATAGGAAAGCGGCTCAGACAAGGCATTACGCCTGTCAGGGCCGCTTTTCCTTTTTCCCGTGCATCGGATCCCGGTCCCGCGACACTTCCCGCAGGACCGGCTCAAACGACCACCCACCAGCCCGTTTCGCTGAGGATGAGAGGTCAGGCGCAGCGAAATCCCGTCCCGGCGGGAAGCTGTGACGCTGGCGGGACCTCACATCCCGGGCTGGGGCGGATTCGCTTCAGCGTCAGTGCCCCGCAGCCGGGCGAGCCGGCGGAGCGCGGCCGCCTCGCTCGGGCCCTCGGGGCCGAGGCCGAGACGGACGATGAACATGACCAGGCGCGTCGCGGTGCGCACCGGCAGCGGAATGGGACCCAGCGACGGAACACGGAGCCCTAACAGGTCCCGGTGGCGGGGTTCGAGTGTGGCCACGGCCCCTGCGAACAACACCCGGTAGCCGAATCGCTGTGACATCGGCAGCGGCGGACGTTTGATGTACCGGAGCGCTTCGGTGACCTGCGGGCCGCACACCAGCTCGTCGTCGAACGCTGCCAGTTGCGCTGCCAATTCAGCCGCCGACTCCGGCGGATCGGTGACCCCCATGAGTCGCCCGGCCTGTGCCCACTCAGCCACATAGTTGTCGGCACCCCCGGGAATCGGCGGCCCATACGCCAGATGCGACGCCAGAAAAGCGTCAGTGAAGGCCAGATGCACCCAGCGCAGCAGATCGGGGGAACCCGCCGAGTAGGGCTGGGTGACACCCCTACTGTCGATGTAGGTACCAGTGACCCGCTGATGGAGCCGCTGCACCCAGGCCGAACCGGCCTTCGCCGTTTCGGCTGAGCCGTAGGTGACGGTGAAAATCCACTGGATGGTGCCGGCGAGACGGCCGAGTGGGTCCTCGCGGTACCGGGAGAAGTCGTGGACGCCCGCCATCGCACCCGGGTGCAGGGCCTGCAGCAGCAGCGCCCGGATCCCGCCGACCAGGGGGGTCATTGACCCGTGCACCGCCCAGGCCGCTGACGACGGCGGGAAGTAGCCGACGTCGTCGCCCTCGTCCAGCTTCTCCGCCCAGGCTGGTGGGACCTCCGCGTTGCCGGTGAAGGTCTTGCGGAGCTGGGTTCGCCAGGCGGTTAGCCCGGTGTTTCTAAGTGAGGCCACTCCTTCATTATTGCCTAGGCCCATCCGCTGGCTGTTACCGTACGAATGCTAAGCAGTCGCCTACCGGGAGTAACCATGTCACCAACGAATCTGCATTCCATCCCCCTGACCATGAACGATGGCACCGAGAGGTCGTTCGGCGATTTCAAGGGCAAGACGGTGATGGTGGTGAATGTTGCGTCGAAATGCGGCTATACCCCGCAATACGGGGGGCTGGAAAACCTGTACCAGAAGTATCGGGACCAGGGATTTGTGGTGGTCGGAGTGCCCTGCAACCAGTTCATGAGCCAGGAGCCCGGCACCGACGAGGATATCCAGTCCTTCTGCTCCACCACCTACGACGTCACGTTCCCGCTGACCAAGAAGGCCGACGTGCGCGGCAAGAATCAGCACCCGCTGTACTCGGAGCTGACCAAGTTCAAGAACGGAATCCTGCCCGGCATGGTGAAGTGGAACTTCGAGAAGTTCCTGGTGAATGATCAGGGCTCGGTGGTGGCGCGATTCGCTCCGACGGTTGAGCCAGAGTCGGCAGAGGTTGTCGCGGCGATCGAGGGTGCCCTCGATAAGGCAGCCTAACTGCGTGCCGGTTCCTCGCTGGCGGTCTGCAACGATCGCACGCAGCGGGCCAGGAAGGCGGCTCCGGCGTCGTCGTTGGTCAGGTGATCCTCGGTGAGCACGGGGTACGGAGTCTCAGGGACCCCATCGGCGGGCCGGACGTCAACATGGGCGACGTCGTACCCGTGTTCGTGGAGGTAATCGGCCATCGCGTAGTCGGTGCGTGAATCCCCGACCGTCCGCCAGCGGGACGGAATCTGGCCGAGCAGGGCCAGGGCCCGTTCGGCGCCGAGGTCCTTGCCGAGACGGACCGATTCAATGTCGGTGGAGATGATTGTCGGGTCGATCCGGTAGTCAATGTTGTCATCGCTGTCCGGTGCATGGTGGGCCAACCGGCAAACCCCCATCCCGAAGGACCGCATCAGGGCCAGCGCGTCGGCGTCGAACCCGGCCTGCTCAGCCAGGTAGTCGGTGTTGTCCACCTCAATGTGCTGTTCCACCGACACCATCGCGTATTTGGTCTCATCGAAAAACATGTGCCCAAAGTACTTTTCCGCCACCAGATCGCGGATCCCTGCCCCGAACTCCTTCGGCAGCGCCAGAGCCTGGTCGACATGCAGTTCGCCCGCCCCCGACCGGTCGAAGCTGAACCAGACGCCCCCCTTCTCGCAGATGGCGTGGAACACCACACCCTCGGGGATCCCCGCCGCCAGCATCGGCTCCATCACCTCGCTGCGGATGAACGAATCAGACCGCCCCGTGTTGAAAATGACCGGCCACCCGGCGGCGGCGAGGGTCATCAGGTCCTTGATGATCGCCGGCCGTACGGTCCGGGACACGGGGCTCGCGATTGGTCCGTCGACATCCAGCAGAAGTCCGGTCAGCGGGTGAGTGATCGTAGCAGGCATACACCTATTCTCCATGTTTTCTACAAGGTGCCGAAGTGAAAATTGAGCGGTGACAGTTAATACCCGAAGAAGTCACTGTTAAGAGCGGATAGACCGATGACCACACTGTTAGGGGAAGTATCGCAATCCATTGGCGACGCAGGGATAGTCAGTGAGGTAGGTTGCACGGCCGATGAGAGCCCGGGCCTGACTCGCCGTGTCTTTGGTGTGCTGGTCGGGGTCACGGTGGCTGGCACAGCGGCAGCGGGCGGCCTGCTGGCAGCGGGTACCTCTGCCAATCCGCCGGGAGTCAAGACCTCCTTCGGCAGCGTTCGACTGACCGAGGCCGAGCGGCAGATGCGGCTTCCCCCGGCACAAGATTCCAGCGGCGGCGGTACGTCTGCTCAGGCCGTGACTGGCCACCGCGGTCACGGGCCTGCGGTCATCGGTCATTCAGTTCAACCGGCAAACAGCACCTGGGGGGACCATATTGCCCTTCGGTTGGAAGTCCATAATTCGACTGACCAACCGGTACTCTTTGCCCCGGGCCAACTGCGGCTGCAGGTCGGGGTGGATGGACCCACCGTGACGACCCGAGACGCGGAAGCTGTCACTGGCCCGCTACCAGCCGGATCGACAACATCCCTGTGGATCAATTTCCTGGTGCCCTCAGATGAGACGAGTCTCTCCGCTGAGTTCACTGACCCTTGGGGCGGCGTGGCCCCGCTGACCCTCGAACTGCCGTCCGTGCTCCACCGGCCTGGTTCGCTGGCGGTGGATCATGACTGACATCCAGGAAACCGCGAAAACCAGCGTCGGAAACGTGGCGAAACCCACTGATCTTGAGGCGACTGCCGGTCAGCTGGGCCGCTGGGACTTCCTCAGGTATGGAGCCGCCGCAAGCGTTGGGGCAGCGGCGTTGCTCTACGGGCAGTCTTCCAAGCCCGCCCAGGCCCGTGTAGTTGCATCGAGCCAACCTCTGGCGGTCACCCCTCTTCCAGGGGTTCTAGATCTGTACATCAACGATGGCTACCTGAAAATGGTCGATGCCTCACTGGTGTATCACCGGGGATTTGGTGATCGTCCTACCGACGTCAACGACGCCAACCCTAGCCTGGCTATTGTTCCGAAGGTGTTCACAGCCGATGGCCGGCTAGTGGAGAGCCGAAGTTACCCTTTGGGCGCCGTTCTTCCACCGGAAGGGACTCCGCTGCCTTACGGCCCGGATCCGGCTAACCCGGGGCAGTACTTCATCCGCCGCAACTACTGGGCGAGCTATTTGCCACAACGAACTATCATCGCCGAAGTGGGAAGCAGAATTCGCCTTCGGGTGCACAACCGGCTGTCCAAGCCTCATGAGCTTACTCTGCATGGGGCCGGACCCAACCGCGGCAACGTCAGTACCGGGATCATTGATCCGGCAGGAAGCAAATTATTGGAACTTGATGCGCCCGCCCCCGGAACCTATATCTACTCCGATCCGACCAATCAGCCAGTGGAAAGGGTTCTGGGTCTCTTCGGGGTACTGCTGGTCATCCATCCGGACCATCAGTGGGCTATCGGGGAGGATCTTGCATCGTTCGAACGGCAATGGCTATGGATCTGCCACGATGTTGATTCCGTGTGGGCTGGGATCGAGGCCTCCGGGGGGACCGTCGACCCACGCAAAACCAAAGCAGTACCGCGTTATTTCACGCTCAACGGACGCAGCGGCTATGAATCGCTTGGCATCACCACCAATGACGCACTGAACCTGGAGAGGGAGGAGGATACCCTAATCTCAGGGTATCCACGCCAACTGGATGTGCGGCAGTTTGGGGAGGGTACCGAGGCGGGGACCCTTCGCGGTGGACAACTGGTGCGAATGGTCAATCCGGGAATTGTGTTCCATCAGATGCACTTTCATGGTAATCACCTTTGGACGGTGGGGCGAAACAATTATCCCTGGCCGCGCAGGGACGGCTTCGTGGACCCCGAGGGGCATGTGGTGGTCCAACAATGGGAGGACGTGGTTGAGCTGGAGCCGATGGATCGTAAGGATTGCATTCTCCCCATCAAGCGGCCCCCGGATGCCGTGAACGCGGTCTGGGCTGCGCGGACAACAGATTGGGAATACCCGATGCACTGCCACGCCGAACCGTCGCAGACGGCCGCTGGTGGTATGTACCCCGGAGGGATGGTTGCCCACTGGACGCTGAAGGCACCAATCATAGGAACAGGACCATGACCAACGTTCAAGTACCCAGTAGACGCGATGATCGCCGCACCTCGATGTTTAAACGCCAGGCAGAGCGGGATGAGGAGCTTGCCAAACGCCAGCGGGAGGCGGAGAAGAAGGCCCGGGAGGCTGCTGAGAAGAAGCGTAAGGAGGCGGAGAAGAAGGCCAGGGAGGCTGCTGAAAAGAAGCGTAAGGAGGCGGAGAAGAAGGCCAGGGAGGCTAAACGTAGGAAGCCGACCCCTAGTCCGAGTGCAACAGCAACAGCGACTCCTTCGGCTACAGCCAGCGCATCTGCTACGCCTGTTCCCACTCCCACAGTTACTGCATCGCCTACTCCCACAGTTACTGCATCGCCTACTCCCACAGTTACTGCATCGCCTACTCCCACACCTACACCTGTACCCCCTGTCAACGATGACGGGACGCCGAGACACCGCTTCCGCAGTCAGGTGGACTTCAGCTCAGACCAGACTGATGTGGATAACCCCGTCACAGAATTTTTACAAACCCCGCAAACAGCAGTGGTTTTGAAATTCTTTTCCCGGGACCTTGAATTTGATGACGGAAATAAATTCGAGATTTGGAGTTTCGAATCGGAAAGTTCCGGGCGAAGCCTGCCGGGACCGACGCTGCGGCCCAAAGAGGGCGAAATATTCCACGCAACATTTACTCCGAGTAAAGGAGCTCACACTATCCATTGGCACGGCATGGAGCCGGACCCACGCAACGATGGCGTAGGTCACACCTCCTTCGAGATTGGAGAAACCTACACCTACCAGTGGCAGGCCGAACTGGGTAGACCCGGGGACCCCAACTATGGGGCGGCGGGAACCTACTTTTATCACTGTCACGTAAACACGGTTTTGCACGCCCAGATGGGAATGTTCGGTGCCCTGGTGGTTGACCCAACGGTGCATCCCGACTATCCGGTAAGCCCAGGAGCCCGCAGAGCCTTCGTGGACGGACCCGAGTACGACATCGCGACGGAATGCATCCTCGTTCCATATTCGGTGGATGCACGCTGGCATGAGATGGACCATGCTGCGGGGCTGTCCGGCGAGGACGTCGGTTTGAATCGGTTTGAGCCCAAGCACTTCTATCTGCTGGGAGGTAATCTGGCGGACCCGGGTGACACTGATGACCGCGTCTGGAGCCTCTCGACCATCCAGGCCAACGTGGTTCCGGGGGAACGAAAGCCCACCCTCCTGCGGATTCTGAACGCCAACTATCTGCCCAACCGGATGTACTTCACGGACGGGGAGGGGAACCCGGCGCAGATTGCCGAGATCATTGCCCACGACGGGCGGCCCTTCAGGGACACCTCTGTGCCAGGGGTGCCCTCTCCCCCCTGTTCGGCAGCGGGCAATCCGCTGCTCACCAGCGTGCTGTGTTTCGGGGCAGCCGAACGTTACGATGTCATACTGGCGCCGCCTTCGGCGGGCCGATACGAGCTAAGGGTCGAGTGGGAGGATTGGATTACCGGCGAAATCCTTGCGAAACGCACTGTGCCAATCATCGCTACCTGACGGCGGAACGTAACCTTTCGGCCGCTAAGGACCGTTAGGTGCGGCTCATGTTCCATTGCCCGATGATGTTCTCTAGTCTGTATTGGTGATCTTCAAAGCCGTAAGCGCAGGACGCCCCTACCCTGACCATGGATATGTGACCCCCAAGGATTGGGCGGGTGTGGCACCCCGACAGGTACGGCTGGACGAACTGGTGACCACGAAAACCACCCTCGACCTCGAGGCGCTCCTCGCCGAGGATTCAACTTTCTTCGGTGACCTGTTCCCGCACGTGGTTCAGTGGAACGAGACGCTTTATCTGGAAGACGGGCTGCACCGTGCCGTCCGCACGGCCCTGCATCAACGAACCATTCTGCACGCGCGCGTGCTGGTGATCAATGACTGACCAGCCCCCGCACCGGCACGAGACCAAAAAGTCCAAGAAAAACCCCATTGAATGGCATGGCCACCGGATCGTTACTGAAAACGATCTGGACAGCGTCTTCGCAGACACGGGGGAGGTGGAGCGCCCGCACATTTACATGCGCCGGCTCCGCCACGGGGTGGTTCTGGTCGTACTGGTTGCTCTCCTCGCCGCGGCGGTTTTCGTCGCGATAGGAATCAACCGTGGAGACATCCGCATCGCTGCGCTGGAACCGGACCTGGAGCCGACGTACACCTGCCCGGCGGGCCCGTTCGAGGTGCAGTCCCCTTCGGCCGTCACCGTGAACCTGTACAACAGCACAACCATTTCTGGTCTGGCCGGTTCGGTCGGTGAGGGCCTGGCGGAGCGAGCATTCGTGTTGGGCGAGATCGGCAACCGCAAGGTGAACCGGGTCGGCATGACCGCCATCGTGGTTGCCGGACCAGAGGGCTACGCGAATGCCTTCACCGTACAGCGCCAGATTCCGGGAACCATCTTCGTGGAGGATGAGCGCACTGACGCGACCGTCGACGTCGTCGTCGGCTCAGGGTACGAGGGTCTCATCGCTGAAGCCGAGCTGGATGAAACTCCGGCCGGACTGGTGTGCACCGACCCGACGACGGCGTCTGCCGAGGCCGAGTCCACGTCGGGTGCACCGGAATCGACCCCGGCTGCCCCCTAGCTGCAGGCTAGTTGCAGCCCTCCGGCCCGCACGCTTCGCCGTCGGCGGAGGCCGCGGCGGATCCGGCGGGATTCACGAGGGTCAGCGGGTTCGCTTCCTGCCACGCGGTGGTGAGCGCCTCGGCGAACAGATCGGCGGGCTGGGCTCCGGAAATGCCGTACTTCCGGTCGATGACGAAGAACGGTACTCCGCTGATCCCGAGCGTGCGTGCCTCGGCAATATCGTGGCGGACGTCGTCGGCGAACCGGTCTGTGCCGAGGGTGGCCCGCACGTCGTGCTCCGTGAGGCCGATCTCCTTGCCGAGCTCCACCAGGAAGTCCGTGTCCGAGGTGTCTTTGCCCTGTTCAAAGTGGGCGGACAGGATGGCCTCCTTGGCGGCGTCGCCGAGCCCCTGGGATTTGGCCAGGTGCAGGAACCGGTGGGCGGTGAAACTGTTGCCCACCACGACGTCCTCGAACCTGAAGTTCAGTCCCTCGCCGGCGGCCGAGGCGGACAGGCTGTCCCACATCTCGCGGATCCGGTCTTCGGAGATACCCTTGCGTTCAGCGAGGTACTGCTGTTCGGTGCCGTCATAGTGATCCGGGAGATCCGGGTCCAACTGGAAGCTCTTCCAGGTCACGGTGACCTGATCGCGGTGTTCGAAGCCGGCGAGGGCGGTCTCAAACCGGCGCTTGCCGACGAAACACCAGGGGCACTTGACGTCTGACCAAATTTCAATCTGCATACATCGCACAACGCGGGGTTGGCTCCGGGGTATTCCCGCTACACCCCACCGCAGCCGCGCCGCACCCTCACCGCACCCTCACCGCACCCCGCGG
>NZ_ALPM01000050.1:11651-33737 GCF_000294595.1 Arthrobacter sp. TB 23
GGCGGGGTGCGGTGAGGATCGGTCTAGACCGTCGCCAACTCGCGGTTCTCGTGCAGGTAGCGGGCGTAGGCAGGGACGGTGAGGAACGTGGGGAATTCCTCACCGAGGGCAACCTCCTCGAAGATTGCCAGGGCGTCGTTGAAACGGTCGCCGTCAAAACGCTCCATCGCCGCGAACTCCTCCTCCAGCAGCTCGGCGACCCACCCGTGGGTGATGGCCTCGCCGTCGTCGGTGACGGCGCCCGAGTAGATCCACTGCCAGATCTGAGACCGCGAAATCTCGGCCGTCGCAGCGTCCTCCATCAGGGAGTTGATCGCCGCAGCCCCGTTGCCACGCAACCACGACTCGATGTACCTCACGCCCACCTCAAGGTTCTCGCGGATCCCGGCCTCGGTGATGACCCCGGGGGTGCCTGCGATGTTGAGCAGTGCCTTGTCGTCGGGGAGGACGTCGTCGCGCAGCCTGGTCAGCTGGTTGGGCCGCTCGCCGAGGATGGCATCGAACACCTCCATCGCCACCGGAACCAGGTCCGGGTGGGCTACCCAGGAACCGTCGAAACCGTCGTTCGCTTCCCGGGTCTTGTCCGCCCTCACCTTTTCCAGTGCGACGGCGTTCGCTGCTTCGTCTCGCCGGTTCGGGATGTTGGCCGACATGCCGCCAATCGCGTGGGCGCCCCGGCGGTGGCAGATTCGCACCAGCTGCTCCGTGTAGGAGCGCATGAACGGCGCGGTCATGGTCACCATGGACCGGTCGGGGAGGACGAAGCGGGGTCCGCGGGTCCTGAAGTTCTTGATCACCGAGAAGATGTAGTCCCACCTGCCAGCGTTCAAACCAGCGGCGTGTTCGCGCAGTTCGTACAGAATTTCCTCCATTTCGAACGCGGCGGTGATCGTTTCTATCAGCACCGTGGCGCGGATAGTGCCCTGGGGCAGCCCCAACAGTTGCTGGGCCTGGACGAAAATGTCATTCCAGAGCCGTGCCTCGAGATGGTTCTCGATCTTCGGCAGGTAGAAGTAGGGGCCCCGGCCCTGGGCGATGAGCGTCCGGGCGTTGTGGAAGAAATGCAATCCAAAGTCGACCAGGCCGCCGGCGATCGGGGTGTTGTTGATCAGCAGGTGCTTCTCGGGCAGGTGCCAGCCGCGGGGGCGCACCACGATGGTCGGCCGATCCTCTCCCAACCGGTATTCCTTCCCTTCCGGAGAGGTGAAGCTAATGCGGTCCGCCAGCGCGTCGCGCAGGTTGAGCTGCCCGTTGATGACATTGGACCAGCTGGGAGTGGAGGAGTCCTCCATGTCGGCAAGCCACACCTTGGCGCCTGAGTTGAGGGCGTTGATGGTCATTTTCCGGTCGACGGGTCCGGTGATCTCCACCCGGCGGTCCTCCAGGCCCGGGGCGACCGGCGCAACCCGCCAGCCGTCGTCGTCGCGAATGTGTTTGGTCTCGGGGAGGAAACGCGGATCGGTGCCGTTGGAGATCCTGGCGCGGGACTGTTGCCGCAGGTGCAGGAGTTCCTGCCGGCGGCTGGCCGTCGACTGGTGCAGTTTCCGGAGAAAGTCGAGGGCTTCCGGGGTGAGGATTTCGTCCTGGCGGCGCACGGCCGGCGCCGTCAGGGTAACGCCGTTGAGGGTGATCAGGTTGTTCATGGTGTGCCTCCTGGGAAAATGTGGGTGCCCCGCCCCCAGCCCCGGCCATCTTAGGTGGGTGCCGGGGTGGGGCGTGGGACGGAGTAGGGATGGGGTGTGGAGCGGGGCGTGCAGCGGGGGTTAGTGGAACTGCTGCGCCTCGGTGGATCCGGCCAGGGCGAGGGTGCTGCCCGTGGGGTTGAGGGCGGTGGCAACCTGGTCGAAGTAGCCGGTTCCCACCTCACGCTGGTGCTTGGTGGCGGTGTAGCCCCGGGACTCGGCAGCGAATTCGCGCTCCTGGAGTTCGACGTACGCGCTCATGCCGTCGCGGGCGTAGCCCTCGGCCAGGTCGAACATCGAGTAGTTGAGCGCGTGGAACCCTGCCAGGGTGATGAACTGGAAGGTGAACCCCATCGCGCCGAGCTCCCGCTGGAACTTGGCGATCGTTGCGTCGTCGAGGTGCTTTTTCCAGTTGAACGACGGCGAGCAGTTGTACGCCAGCATCTGGTCCGGGTGCTCCGACTTGATGCCCTCAGCAAACTTGCGCGCCAGGTCAAGGTCGGGGGTTCCGGTTTCCATCCACAGCAGATCCGCATACGGCGCGTAGGCCCGTCCCCGGGCAATGCACGCCTCGAGGCCGTTGCGCACCTTGTAGAAGCCCTCGGAGGTGCGCTCGCCGGTGATGAACGGCTGATCCCGTTCGTCGACGTCGGAAGTGATGAGGGTCGCGGCCTCGGCGTCGGTGCGAGCAATTACTACTGACGGCGTCCCAGCGACGTCGGCGGCGAGCCGGGCGGCGTTGAGGGTGCGGACGTGCTGCTGGGTCGGGATAAGTACCTTACCGCCGAGGTGCCCGCACTTCTTCTCCGAAGCGAGCTGGTCCTCCCAGTGAACGCCAGCAGCGCCGGCCTGGATCATCGATTTCATCAGCTCGTAAGCGTTGAGTGGACCGCCGAAGCCTGCCTCGGCGTCGGCGATGATGGGAACCAAATAGTCCTCCACCGTCTGGACCCCTTCGGCGAAGTCGATCTGGTCCGCACGCAGCAGTGCGTTGTTGATGCGGCGCACCACGGTGGGCACCGAGTTGGCGGGGTACAGCGACTGGTCCGGATAGGTGTGCCCGGAGTTATTGGCGTCGGCGGCGACCTGCCAGCCGGACAGGTAAATTGCTTTCAGGCCCGCCTTGACCTGCTGCACCGCCTGATTACCGGTCAGTGCGCCAAGCGAGTGGGTGTACTCACCGGTGCGGGCCTGTTCGGTCAGCTGCGTCCACAGCTTCTCGGCGCCGCGCCGGGCGAGGGTGTGCTCCTCCTGGACCCGGCCGCGAAGACGGACGACGTCGGACGCCGAGTAGTCGCGCGTGACGTTATCCCAGCGGGAATTGGCCGACCACTCGAGTTCCAGCTCCCGCTCAGCCGATCCTTCGGCGCTCTGGCCTGTCGATGCTGTGGGTACCTGTGGGGTGGTCTGGTCCTGTGTCATTGCATTCTCCTTTGAATTCCCTGAGCCGTTGATTCGAGTGCGTGAAGTGTTCGTTGGCTTCGTAAAACCAACCTTTCTCTCATTTCAGCCCCTTGCCTAGCCAAAACTGCTGGCAAAAAACGCACTTATTCGCGTAACCTCAATAAATGACCAACATGCCGATCAAACCAGCCACCTGGAACCGACCAGAATCCGGTGGAGCCGCTGAGGCGGGCGCCGGCGCGCCGGACGACCTCGACGCGATCAGCCTGGGCCGACGGATCCGCCACCTCCGGAAAGCGAAGGGGATGACGCTCGATGACCTGGGCGCCGTCGTCGGCACCGTCGCGTCGCAGCTGTCGCTGATCGAAAACGGCAAACGTGAACCAAAGCTGGGGATGCTGCAGGGCCTCGCGTCGGCCCTCGGGGTAGGCATCGACCAGCTGTTGGGTGCGGAACCTCCCACCCGGAGGGCAGCACTGGAGATCGAGCTGGAGCGGGCGCAGCGCGGCCCGCTATACGGGGCGCTCGGGCTGCCGAAGGTGCGGATCTCCTCACGGCTGCCGATGGAGGTACTCGAATCGCTGGTGGGCCTTCAGGGCGAGTTGGAGCGCCGGCTCAACGAGCAGGTGGCCACCCCGGAGGAGGCCCGTCGGGCCAACGCCGAGCTGCGGCGCGAGATGCGCAAACAGAACAACTACTTCCCCGAACTCGAGGCCGAGGCGCAACGGGTGCTGGATTCGGTGGGGCACACCGCTGGGCCGATGTCCCAGCACCTGATTGCCGACATCGCCGCCCATCTGGGGTTCACCCTCCATCACGTGGGCGACCTGCCACATTCAACTCGTTCTGTCACCGATTTGAAGAACCGCAGAATTTACCTGACCCAGTCCCAGCGCACTGACCACGATCCGCGCTCGGTGCTGCTGCAGGCGCTCGGGCATTACGTGCTGGACCACCAGACGCCTGAAAATTATCGGGAGTTCCTCAGGCAGCGCGTGGCCACCAATTACTTTGCCGCGGCACTTTTGCTGCCGGAGAAGCCTGCGGTGCAGTTCCTGCAGCGCTCGAAAGCGGCGAAGGAGATTGCCGTGGAGGACATCCGGGACGCGTTTGCCGTGTCCTATGAGACTGCGGCGCACAGGTTCACCAACCTCGCCACCGAGCACCTGGGCATCCCCACCCATTTTCAGAAGACCCATGAGAGCGGGATCATCTACAAAGCCTATGAGAACGACGGCGTCACCTTTCCCCAGGACCACACGGGTGCCATTGAAGGCCAGCCCTCCTGTAAACGCTGGACTTCACGGGTGGTGTTTGAGGTGGCTGACAAATTCCGCGCCTACAACCAGTACACGGATACACCCAGCGGCACCTACTGGTGCACGGCCCGGACCGAACGGTCAGCGAGCGGGGAGTTCTCGTTGAGCATCGGGGTGCCGTATGCGCATGTGAAGTGGTTCAGGGGCAGGGACACCACCATGAGGGAGAAGTCCTTTTGCCCGGATGAGGCGTGCTGCCGGCGTCCGCCGTCGTCGCTGGCTGAAAATTGGGCAGGTCACGCCTGGCCGAGCGCCCGGGCGCACTCACATCTGCTGGCCGCAATGCCGCCCGGCGCGTTCCCCGGGGTAGATGAGACCGAGGTGTACAGCTTTCTTGAGGCCCACTCGGGTTGATCTTTCACAATCTCAAACCACCGATCAGGAGAAGAACATGGACCTATCCACCGCGGACCTCTACGACCAGTTCGGAGACACCGTTCAATCAGTTTCAATCCAGTTCCAGGATCTGGGAGGGGAGCAGGCTTTCAGCGGGCCGATACGCACCGTGAAGTGCTATCACGACAACGTGGTGCTGAAGTCGGTCCTTTCCACGCCTGGTGCGGGCGCGGTCCTCGTCGTCGACGGCGGTGGCTCACTTGAGCGGGCGCTGATGGGAGACATGATTGCGGAGATCGCGGTGAAGAACGGGTGGAACGGCGTCATCATCAACGGTGCAATCCGTGACCGCGCGGTGCTCGCTGGGTTGCCCCTCGGCGTGAAGGCACTCGGCAGCAATCCCCGCAAGAGCGTCAAGAACGGCGTCGGCGAGATTGACGTGCCGGTGGCGATTGGAGGGGTCATCTTCACCCCCGGAGGGACCGTGTATGCCGATACCGATGGGATTCTCGTGGCGGGCCCAGCAATGGAACCTCTCGACATGTAGCCACTCGACACAGTAGCTTCTGGGCAAAAAAGTGGTGGCCACCCGTTGCCGGGTGGCCACCACTTTTTTGTGTCTAGCGTTTGCTATCCGTGGTTACGGGTTGCAGCCGCCGTTGTCCTCGGTGTAACCATCGAGACGCTGGATGAAGGCTGCCATCGCGTCGCGGGCGACCGGCTGAAGGCGCTTGTACTCGCCGTCGTCGAAGCCCTGGGTGATGTTGTTCTCGGCCATCCAGGAGATCTCCCGGTGGAACTGATCGTTCACCGGAACGTCCGGGAACGGTGCAACCTGCGGTGCAACGTAATCCGCTGCGTCGGCGATGATGCAGTACTCGCCGGCGAAGCGGTTCATGAAGGCCGCCATCGCGTCACGGTTGACGGGAGCGAGCGGACGGTAGGTGCCATCGCTGTAGCCGGTCGACAGGCCGGTTTCGGCCATCCACGCCATCTCCTTGTAGAACTGGGTTCTAGGAGTGATGTCAGCGAATGGAGAGGTGGTGGGCTCTGCGAAGGCAGGCTCACCAGCCAGGCGGTAGAGGAACGCCGCCATGGCGTCGCGGTTGATCGAGGCCAGCGGACGGTAGGTGCCATCCGGGTAGCCGGTGGTCAGCCCCTGGTCAGCCAGCCAGTTGATGGCCTCCTCATGCTCATTGCCCGCAACATCCGGGAACCGGAGCTGGTCAACCTGCATGTCGAGGATTTCATCCTTCAGGCCCGTTGCGTTGTGGTGGTGCAGGAACAACGCGCGGGCGTCGGTGACGCCTTCCTGACGGTTGACGCCAATCGTTGTACCCTCGGCGGCAATGAATACCGTGTCGGGGGTGACGCCTTCGAACCACAGCTCAGGCTCGGTGACGTTGAAGTCAATCCACTCGGTCTCGTCGACCGATCCCGCGGTGTTGCCATCCTCGTCCACATTGAACGGGCTGGCGGTGGAGACGCGGTACTGGATCGGAGCCGAAGCACTCAGGTCCAGGCCCAGGTCAGCAACCGGGACAGGCAGAGTGATGACGTTGGTGTCGAAGGTGTTCGTGTCCAGGCTGCCGTCGACGCCGTTGGCGAAGTACAGGCTGTCACCCTGGCCCAGCGAGCCATCGTCAAGCACCGGTGCCACCTCGAACAGGATCATGTCCAGGTCGTCGAGGCGCAGGGTGATGACCACCATGTCGGCTTCGGTGTCACCGTCAAGATCCAGTTCAACTGCAACCTGGCTATTGCCACCCAGCTGAGCCCAGTTCTGCCAGGTGCTGATACCGAGGTTCAGGTAACCCTCTTCTGCTTCGCCGCCGGCTGCGACAACTGCCGGAACCGTTGATGCGGCACCAACCGAGCGGAGGTCCAGGGAGTACAGGGACTCCAGCGGACGCTCGTCGGCCCGGGGGCTTTCAGCGCCAAGAACCAGCGGGGTCACGAGCGATGCATAGCGCGAATCCGATCCACCCTGCAGCAGGCCGCGGCCCTCAAGCACTACTGAGCTCTCAAGGGTTGAGGCGTTCTCGAACATGATCTGGGCGCCAGCCGAGATTTCCGATGTGGGCTTCGGTGCTGAGTAGACGGGAACACGCAGCGTGTTCACTTCACTCGCGAACTGCACGCGGCCCGACACATCGGCAAGGTACTGACGGGCGACGCCGAACTGAGTCTCCTCAGCAGCCGGGTCGATCGTCTTCGCCAGGGCGGCTGGATCATCAATGGTCAGCGTGACGTCGACAGTTGCCGTGCCGTTGGCTGGAACATCGAAGGCATTGGTGAGCGTTTCAGGCGCAAGCACCTGCGGCGTCACACTGATCTCGGCGCCTGGCATCGTTGACGCCTCAAGGTAGGAGGCGCTGTAGCGAATCACGTCGTCCGACTTGTTTTCCACGGTGATCTGCTTGGTCATGGTCATCGCTTCGCTGCCAAGCTCCAGAACGCCGAAGTTCACCGAGGTGAGCGATGGCTGTTCTGTCGAGTAGGCCAGGACCGGGGTGTCCAGTGCCAATACGGCGTCGACGCGTCCGGAACCTACGCGGTTCGGGGCGTACTCGACGCCATCGGCTGTCACCAGATCGGCGATGGCCGTATTCATGATCATGGACTTGATCTCATACGGGTTGAAGTTGGTCTCTGCGTACAGCAGTGCAGCGATGCCAGCCACGTGTGGGGCTGCCATTGAGGTGCCGCTCTTGACCGATGCGCCGGTTCCCGTGCCAACCTGGACCGAACCAGTTGAGACGCCGGGGGCTGCTACATCGGGCTTCACAACTCCGTTGGAGCCGTGCAGCCCGCGGGAGGAGAAAGCTGCGAGCGTGTCGAGTGCGTCGGAGCTGCCGCCGGCAGTTGCCTGGTAACCGGAATCGAGACGAACTTCAAGGGTGCCAGCTTCTGCTGCTGGTTCCAGCTGCTCGGAGAATTCGGCGTTGAACTGGACGCCGGGAATGGTGGCGTTGCCGCCGATGCCGGACTCGAAGACTGAGCGGGGCGAGTCGAGGACCACACCTGCTCCGCCTGCGGCTTCAACGTTGTTGAAGCGGGTAACGGATCCGCAAGGGAATGTTCCATCCTCTTCCCACTGCAGCCAGACCCATTCACCGTCGAAGGTGCCCGGTGCGAAGGGCTGGCAACCGAACGCGTTGGCGGGATCAGCCTTGACAACCGTGCCCGTGAGCTCTTCCTCAGTGGCCGTGGAGTAGTCGTAGTTGACGCTGTACTGGCCAGCAGCCTGCCCGACGACGTCGTCAGGTGCGAGCACGTCAACCCGGTCGAGGGTGATCTGCGAACCGACGCTTGCGGCGACGGTCAGGGCGGACTCTGAGCTGCCTGGGGAGCCGCCGATGTCGTAGACGTCGCCGCTGTTGCCTGAGGAGACAACGGAAAGGACGCCCTGAGCCGTCAGAGCGTTAACGATGTCGTTTTCAGGATCGTCATAGGCGGGGAATGCCGCGCCGAGTGACATGTTGACAACCTGAGCGCGGTCGTCGAAGTTGCCGTCACCGTTCGGGTCCAGCACGAAGTCGAGTGCTGAACCGACAACTGCGCTGGAACCCGTGCAGCCGAAGACCCGGAGGGCGACCAGCTGGGATTCGGGAGCCGAGCCGGGACCGATCCGCATGGCGTTGACGCCGTCGGCGTCGAGGGTGGCGTAATCGCCGTCAAAAGTGGAGCCGTCGTCGTTGACGCCGTAGCCCGAAGAGGTACCGGCGACGTGCGAACCGTGGCTCTGGCAGTCGAGGGGGTTGAGGTCTGGTTGAGGAATGTCATTGTCGGGGTCACCGGCGTCATAGTCGTCGCCCACCAGGTCGTAGCCGCCCACAAACTTAGCGGCGTCGAAGAGAGCTGGGTCTGGGACCAGGTCTGCCTGCGCCTGCTCGAAGGCCTCGATCGTGCCCGGGCCGCCGAAACCGGAGTGGGTGTAATCAAGTCCGGTGTCCAGCACGGCAACGGTGATGCCGTCGCCGGTCTGATCGCGTGCGGTCCAGGCATCAAGCGCGCGGGTGTCGATGTCCGCGCCCTTGTTGGTCACGGTCTTCGGCACAATACCGGTGATCTTCACGACGTCGGGGCGGGCAGCAAGTGCCTTGATTGCCTCGGCGTCACCTTGAATGGCAACACCAGGGATGGTGTTGGTGGTGGTGTAGAGCTGCGAGGCTGACGCCTCGGCCGCTACCTCATCGGCCTGGGCCTGAATTCCGGCCCTGATGTTCAGAACATCGTTGGTCCGATCGACGGGGGACTGAATTCCATTGCGAACCGCTACCGGCTGCGTTTGTTCGAAGGCGCCTTTTCCTGCGAACTGGATATAGGCCGCTGTGGGGCCTGTCCGATCCGCCAGATCCCTGCTGACCTTAAGATCGGGTACTGCCTGGAGCTCAATTCCCTCGGCTGTGGGTTCACCCGATGACGGTGATTCCAGAGCCGAAGCAGGCGCCCACATGCTGGAAGCCAGAACAAGGCCAGTTAGCGATGCCAACACAGCCTTCCCCGTATTCCGGTGGTATGACTTGCTCATACTTCTCCTTAGTGAGGCTCAGTCATGACCACCCGCTGAGACCTGTGATTAGCTCCCCGCAAGTACTGCTGACACGGCCATGACAGATGTGAGTGACGTTCCCTGAATGAACAAGTTGCGTCAGCAGTAGTTGAACAGTGGATGCCGGTTGCCCGACCCCCTCCACCGGTACTACCTTTCTGTGTGATCAGTCACAAGTCAACGGCTACCATACAAAAAACTTAGTTAAGTTAGGCAATTTCCTGGTAATTCCCTGAGCAGGCCCACGCGGTGTGAAATCGATGACTATTCAGGGCTTCTAGCGCCCCAGTATTCTGCTTTTCAGCTGGCGATAGCGACGCCTCACCAGCGAGACGAGGCTAGCGTCACTGACTGCTTCCTCAAGCCGCTGCACCCGTTCGGCCAGCCGGTTGTTGGATTCGAGAATCTGGCGCAGGAGGTCTTCCGAATAGTTCTGCCGGTGATGCAGGTGGTCGAACTCGCGCTGCTGATAGGACGTCTGGTAAAGCAGTGAGCCCAGCCCTGACTGGCTGACGTGCTCTTTGAGGTGGATCTCGCGCACCAACTGATCCAGCCGCCTGTGCTCGGCGTCACCAACGATCACGCTGTTCCCGAGGTCTCCGGTCGCGTCTTTTCGCTGGTTCCAGAACGCCAGCGGCTCCTCATCGAGGAAACCCAGCGTGTGCTGCTGGAGCAGGCGGAGCTGAAATTCCCAGTCGCCCACTACCGAGAGGGATTCGTTGTAATAGCCAATCCGGTCATGAACTGAACGGCGATAAAGCAGCGAAATGGGGACGCACCGGTTGTGCCGGAGAGTATCAAACAAGGTGATTGACTGCAGCTGCGGCTGGAAAATCTCCCGGCTAATTTCTTCGATTGTCCCGTCGGTGATCCGCTCGTAGACCAGTTCGGTGCGGACAGCCACGCCGGCGTCGTCGTGGTGCGCCAGATAAGCCAGGGTCCGTTCGAGGAACTCAGGGTGCCATTCGTCGTCGTCATCGTGGATGGCGATGAACTCGGAGTCCGACGCTTTGATGCCGGCATTGGAGGCTGCCTCCATTCCGCGCGCCACGTCATGGTGGATGACCTGGACCCGATCGCCGAGCTGCAAGCGGTAGCGGTCCACCACCGGGTCCACTTCGGCGCGGTCGCCGCCGTCGTTCACGACGACGAGGGTCCACTGGGTCATGGACTGGCCGAGGAGATCGCGCAGTGCGCGGTCCAGCAGCACCGACCGGTTCCGGGACCGCATGATAACGGCGACTGAGGGAGAAGGAGGGAGTGTCACTGAAAGTCCTTAGACGGCTTTGCGCGGTCGGAACCGCGTACGTAGGGAGGCTAGTTTGCGGACCAGCCTGAAACTGGAGGAATTGAACCAGCCTTGCAGCTCGTCCCGGGCGGCGGCGGCTTCCCCCTCAAGGTGCTCGCGGGTTTTGCGGAGGTCAGCCAATTCTGCCGCCATCGGGAGGAACACCACCCGCGCCGTGTCGGCGGCTGCGGACCAAGTTCCCCGTGGGACCCATTGGCGGTGCGGCAACGGCGACTGAACCTTGGCTGGCTTGCCTTGCAGGGTCCCAACCACTGAGTCCCACCAGGCGGAAGATTCGGTGAGCTTCTGGGGTCGGAGAGACTGCACCTGTTCCGCTATGTCTGTGCGGCGTTGCCAGGCCTCACGGAGGGCCTGCCCGATCGTGCCGTCGAGCAGTGACGGCAGGGGCAGAGCGAAGTCGGCCAGGCCCCAGTTGGCGAGGGCCCCACGCAACCGCACGTCGCTGTATTCATCGAGGGACAAGGCAACCGTGGGGACGCCGCCGTCGAGAGCGAAAACCACCGGGTGATACCGCGACGTGACCACCAGGGCTGCCCGGGAGGTGAGGACTGCGGTGTCGCGCGCCGACGCGATGGGTTGTGACTGGACGGAGGAAGTCATCGCCGCTGCAATCTCCGCGTGTATTGCTTCATCGATGCCGCCCTCACCCTCAACAGCCATGTGGGGCAGGAGAAGGACCGGCAGGCCGGTGAGGTCGGCCGCGTCGTCCAGGGCTTTCGCGACGACCGTTACGAACAGGTCGCGGGGACAGGCGCCAGTGTTGCCGGCGAAGGTGCCAACGATATAGGAGGCCACAGGTGGGGTGCTTCCCGGCGGGTGACCGCCGTCGTCGGGCTGCTGCCGGGCGGCGGTGTTGGACGCGAGGAAGGAAGCATCGTCAAGGCACCGCACCACGCTGGATCCTGCCAACTCCCGTCCGAGGCTGAGCGAACTGTCCTCACGTGCACCTACCAGAGCGGCGCGGGAGAGCATCTGTACTGCCACTTCACGGTCAGCGCCGTACAGCATAGGCCCGATAGTCTGGCCAGCAATCACCACTGCCTTGCCGAGGTGCCGCGCAATTGCGGTGACCGCTGCGCGTTCGTAGAGCAGCCAGCCGTACACCGAGTTCATGTTGCCGCCCCCTGCGATCAGCACTGAGTCGCAGCCGCGGATGGTCTCGATGAGCCCGTGCACCTGGTCGTTGTCGGCAAGGCTATGAGGCTCGCCGTTGAGGAGTGAGAGTATCTCGTTGAGGTAATGCTGGTAGTCGGCGTACGGCCACGGAAATTCGATGGTCGGCGCTGCCTCGGTGCCGAACCGACCGGTCGTGTCAGCTGCGTTCCGGCTGAGCAGGACAACGTCCTTGATGCCGCGGGCTGCGAGTTCATCCACGGCGGCATGAGTCATTGCATCATCACCGACGTGGTAAATGCGCTGTCCGATATCGCCCAGAATCGCTACCCTCATGCCGGGATCCCGGCGGCGCCGCCCTGCCAGACTGCATCGAATGGTGCCTGCGAGGACAACCTGTGACGAATCGCCTCGGTCACGAAACTCTTGGCTGTTCGAGCCGCATCAAGAGGACTGGCGCCCTTGGACAGTTCCGCAGCAATGGCGGCGGCGAGGGTGCAGCCCGCGCCGCTGACAGCTACTTCGCCGACCTTCGGGGCTGACAGCAGCTCCAGGGTAGTGCCATCGAAGTAGACGTCGACGGCGTTTTCACCTTCCAGGCGGATGCCGCCCTTGGCGACGACGACGGCGCCGCTGATCTCATGGATCCGTTTGGCGGCCTCCTGCAGATCCTCGATGCTGTTGATGGTCATGCCCGACAACGACTCAGCCTCGAAGTGGTTGGGAGTGACAACAGTTGCGAGCGGGAGAATGTTTGCCTTCAGTGCCTGATCCGTGTCGAGCGCGGCGCCGGGCTCCTGGCCCTTGCAGATCAGCACCGGGTCCAGCACGATGTTGCGCCACTGCTGGCTCTTCAACGCCGTCGCAACAGTGTCAATGGTTGCCGGAGTACCCAACATGCCGATCTTGACGGTTTCCACGGGGTAACAGGTCAGGACTGCCTCCAACTGGTCGGCGATGACCTGCGGCTCGACCGCCACGAAACGATGGTTCCAGTTGTCCTTCGGATTGAACGACACGATGCAGGTCAGCGTCGCGATGCCGAAAACGCCGAGTTCCTGGAAGGTCCTGAGGTCCGCCTGGGCGCCAGCGCCACCGGTCGCCTCGGATCCGGCGATGGTGAGAGTCACTGCGGGGGCGGAATGAGTTAGGGGCATTTGTACAGTCTGCCTACTTTCGGGCGGGGCGGCCAGTTCAGGGCGCACCGCGGGCGTGGCAGAATTGGACTGCCCGGGGGCAGCCGGGCATCAGTGCTAATACAGCGGACCCAATCGTGTCCGCGAACCACTTCGATGAATGAGATGACGTTGACTCAACTGCAGGAAAAAACCCGCGCCAAATTCGCCTCCTCGGGCAGTACCTACTTCGCGATCATGCTGGCGACCCTCGCCGTCGTCGTGCTGCTGTCCAATATCGGGGCCTCCAAGGGTGTGCTGATCGGTCCGATTATTGGTGACTTCAGCATCATCACCGACGGCGGATTCTTCCTTTTCCCGCTGGCCTACATCCTCGGCGACGTCATCAGCGAGGTGTACGGTTTCAAAGCCGCCCGGCTGGCGATCATCGTGACCTTTGTATTGTCGGCGTTCGCCTCGCTCTGCTACCTGGTCATCATCGCCCTGCCCGGGTTCGACGACGACTTCGGCACCTCGAAGCAGGCTGCCCTGGAAGGAGCGCTCGGACCGGTTCCCTTAATTGTGCTTGGCTCCCTCCTGGCCTTCGCCGTCGGTCAGACCCTCAACGCCTGGGTCCTGGTCAAAATGAAGGGGCGCTTCGGCGAGCGCGGTCTAGTGGGCCGGCTGCTCGGCTCGACAGTGGTCGGCGAGTTCGCTGACACCCTGATTTTTTGTGCCATTGCTGCGTCGGTTATTGGTATCACCACCTTCAGCGGGTTCCTCAATTACCTGCTCTTCGGCTTTCTGTACAAAACCCTGATCGAGGTGCTGTTCGTGCCGGTCACGACGCTGGTCATCAAGGCCATCAAAAAGCGCGAACCGAGTTACGCCGCGTCCTAACGGTCCCGGTCTCACGCTCACCCGGAAAAGTGCCGGAGCCGCAGACGAGTGGTGGGGCGGCCACCCGTCTGCAGGTCACGCACTTTTCCGGTGCAATGAGCTCGCGCGGTGCAGAGCCACCAGGATGCGTGCCTTAAGCTCTGCCTCACGGAAGAGGTCCGCCCATTCGATGCGGATGAACTGCCAGCCGTCCTCCATCAAGGCCTTTTCCCGGCGGCGCTCCTCGAACAGCACCTCCTGCGTCGGGGAGAAGTCGAAATACTTGATCCTGCCGTCGAACTCAAGGGCCAACAGAAGCTCCCGCCAGGCAAAGTCGAGCCGGTGATCGCCGTGCCTGGTCCGGACAGAGACCTGTTCCTCCGGCATCGGCAGCCCCATCCGGCGGAGAAAATGTCTGGTCAAGGTCTCGCCCGGGGACTCTGCCAAAGCGCTGGCTCTGGCGGTGATCGCCCGAGCGTTGGCGATGCCCTTGTGGCCGGAGAGCTGCAAGGCGATGTCCTGCATCAGGGACTGGTTTCCGCCGAGTTGCAGTGCGTGATCGGCGATGATGAGCGACTGGCGGTAGGAAAGTATTCGGGCACAGTCCACCACGGTGCGCTCCAGGGCTGTGATTCGCAGGCCCTTCCCGGAGGAAACGTCCTGGGGTGACAGTGACGAGTAATGGGCCCGGACGTCCGGACCATGCCCGTGTGGGCTGGTCGGAAACCCCTGGGTGAGGTGGACCAGGTCATCAACCTTCCACAGGTGTAGGCCATGGATGCGGGCAGCCGAGGTATGGCTGTACACCATCCCCCTCCGTGTTGTGGGCAGCAGCGCGTGATGATGAGCGTAGATGCGTTGCAGGGCCCGGGTCTCAAGCGACTGTTGCTGCCAGAGCTGGCCGGAAAGGTAACAGCCGCGTCGCAACCGGACCAGATCTCCGCCCTGGACGAACCGGGCAATCTGCCGATCGCTGACGTTTCGCTCGGCGAGTTCCTCAGTGGTCCACGGACTCGTGGAGGCCTTTAGCCAGGGCGGGCACTCGATGTTCATGCAGCCAGCATGCGCCGATCCAAACTCGATGGGGTGGGTCGACGCCGTTATGTGGACAACTCGGCGCGGTTGATGGCTGTGGAGGAGGAGTCGGGCCGCGGGGGACGCAGGCGTGACGCCCTGCCGCACCCGGAAAAGTGGCGCACGTGCAGGGTCGCTGCTGGGCAACCACTAACGTGCGGGTCAGCCACTTTTGTGGGCCGCGGGCGCGGGGCAGCCACTCTTTTGCGCGGGAAGATGCGCGGGAAGATGCGCGGGAGGATGCGCGGGCGGGGCCGGGGAGGGGCTAGGCGTAGTAGCGGCCAAGCACCTCAGCCTTGAAGTCGAAGAAGGTGCCGTCGCCGATTGCGTCGCGGGCGTCGTCGACCAGTTTCACAATGAACCGCTCATTGTGGATGGAGATGAGGGTGGCCGAGACCATTTCCTTCGCCTTGTACAGGTGGTGGATGTAGGCCCGGGTGTAGTTGGTGCAGGTGTAGCAGTCGCAGCCGTCCACCAGCGGTGTGAAGTCCTTCCTGAACCGGGCGTTGGACAGATTCCACCGCCCATCGGGGGTGTAGAAGGCTGAGTTGCGGGCTACCCGGGTGGGGGAGACGCAGTCGAAGGTGTCGGCGCCGTTCTCGATGCCGGTGAACAGATCGTCTGGTTCCGAGATCCCCAACAAGTGCCGGGGCTTGTTCTCCGGCAGCTCATCAGCGCACCAGCCCAGAATGGTCCCAAGGTTCTCTTTTTCCAGCGCCCCGCCGATCCCGAACCCGTCGAAGCCCATGCCGCCAAGGTCCCGGGAAGCCTTGCGTCGAAGATCCTCGTACTGGGCGCCCTGAATGACGCCGAACAGCGCCTGGTACGGCTTTCCCACCCGTTCCTCGGTCAGCCGGTCATGTTCGGCGATGCAGCGCTCCGCCCATAACCGGGTGCGCTCCAGCGACTCTTCCTGGTACGTGCGGGAGTTCATCAGCGTGGTGAGTTCGTCGAACGCGAACATGATGTCGGCGCCGAGCTGATGCTGGACCTGCATCGAAATCTCCGGGGTGAAACGGTGCCGGTCTCCGTTGAGGTGCGATTTGAACCACACGCCGTCGTCGTCAATGTGGGCGAGCCGCTCCTTGCCGGCGGCCACCCGGTGGTCGGAGCCGCCCCCCTCGGCGTCGGCGACGTTCATGGTGATGACCTTCTTGAATCCGGATCCCAGGCTCATCACCTGGAAGCCGCCCGAATCGGTGAAGGTTGGCCCATCCCAGTTCATGAAGCGGCCCAGCCCGCCAGCCGCGTCGAGGATCTCAGGACCGGGCTGCAAATACAGGTGGTAGGCGTTCGCGAGGAGTGCCTGCGCCCCCAACTCCTGCATCGACTCGGGAAGCACTGCCTTGACCGAGGCTTTGGTGCCGACGGCGATGAAGGCCGGGGTGCGGATTTCGCCGTGAGGGGTGCTGATGGTCCCGGTGCGCCCGTGCAACGGTTTACCTGTCGGGTCACTCAACCGCTCGTTGACGGTGAAGGTGAAAGTGGATTGCTGGGTATCGGTTGGCACCAACCCATTTTGCCAGCAATTACGTGGACGGCTTTCCGGTCCGCCCCAGGGCTGAAGTGACGAGCGGGTCAGCATCGGGGTAGTGGTCGCGGCGCACCGCTTCCCACCCGTCCCATACGCTATGCAGCGCCTTGGCGCCGAGCGCGTAGGTCGAGGCGATGACCAGCGACGACGGCTCGTCGCGGACCCCTTCAGTCACAGGCTGTTCGGCGAGGATGAGCAGTCCGTCGCCGTGCTCGGCGTACTGGGCCACAGTCAGCCCCAGCTGGTGTTCGGTGCGGAACCACACCCGGCCGGTGATCTCCTGCCCACCCGGCAGGGTGAGGGAATAGGGGTCACCGGGTTCGCCCACCGATCCGGCTCCCAGCCGGTCAGCGATGGCTTGTCCGTCGGAGGGGGTGCCCGCGAAAAACGCTGTGTGCCGGTCGGTGTTGGGATGCCGCTCCAGCGCGAACCGCAGTTGCTGGAGAAACGAGATCCATCCCTCGGTGATGTCCGCATACCAGTCGGCCATCTCCGACTCCGGTTCGGGTAACCCACGTTCCACCGTGACGACCGTTCCATCCGGGCCCGGCTCCAACAGGAACGTGTCTCCGTCCTCGAGGGTCAGGGAACGGTGATCCTGGCCTTCAGTTACCCCCGGCGAGAAGAAGATGAGGCGGATCTCCTCAGCCAGCCCGTCGTAGTCCCAGCCGTGCCACTGGGCGACCTTGGCTGGCTCGCGGAGCATCACCCAGACCTGGCGGGCGTCGGCGTTAATGTGGACGCTGAGAGGATTTACCCCATCTTTCCCGACAGCGCTGCTGGTGCCGGAGGGGGCCGATGAGTGATTCATGGCGACACTCTACTCCCGCAGCAGGTTTCACTCCAGAGCCCTACAGGGCGCGGATCGCCACCAATTCGTTGTGGATCCGCCGGGTCAGTTCATCAGCGGTCAGCGTCTCGGATCCGCCGTGGGATCGCAGGTACAACAGAGACGACAGCCGCACCACGCGCCAAGCCCTTTCGACGGCGGCATCCCCCGCGGCTGCTGCGCGGCTGATCTCCGGGTCGTAAAGGTTGGGAGCGTTCAGTTGGCGCTGCCGGACCGCAGCAGCGAGCTTGGCTTTCAAAGGGTCCGTCTCGGCGTCGTCGGCGGTACGGAGAGACGCCGAATAGGCCTCCGAGCGGGCGACGTCGCCGTCGTCGTAGGCGAGGTAGGAGGCCAGCGCCAACGCTCCCTCAATCCACTTCCACCGCCCGAAATTACCGTCGAAGGGTAGCGGGGTCAACAGGTCGCAGACCCGGAGCGCGTTTGCGGCGTCGGCGAAGTCAACCAGAAGGCTCACCGCGAGATCGTGCACATCCTGCAGGTTGCTTCCCGACTTGAAGTTCACGCCCTTGGTGAGCCGGTCAGCAAGACCCTGCAACTTGGCGTTTTCGGGATGCACCGACACGGCGTGGGCGATGACAGCCTCGGGGGTCCCGTCCTGGGCGGGGATGGCACCTACCACCGGTGCGCCGTCGTCGACGGTGATCTGGACCTGCGACCCGGCCGCGATCCGCAGGGTGTCGCCGGACTCCAGGGTCGCGACGACGACGGCGGGAGTCCCGAAATCGTCCGTCTCAATGTCGGTTTCCACCACCTCTGCGGGGTCCGCGCCCGCCGGTCCAATGATGTGGTGACCGGCGGTGACGGCCTCGGCGCCAACCCGTCGGACACGCGTGGGTTTACGGTTGCCGGTCACTGGTTAGCGTCCCCAGCCGGCGTAGGCCAACGCCTGACGGAGCAGTCCGCCGCGCCCGCCGGAGAACTCTGCCTGAACACCATCGCTTAACGCCTCATCGGGGGTCATCCAGGAAAGCTCCAGCGCATCCTGGCGCGGCTGGCATTCACCGGTGACAGGAATCAGGTAGGCGAGGGCGACGGCGTGCTGGCGGTCATCGGTCATGCCGGTTTCCGACGGTGAAGGGAAATACTCCGCGACGGTGAAGGGTGTCGGGCAGGGCGGCAGCTGCGGCAGGGCGAACGGCCCCAGATCCTTCTCCAGATGCCGCACCAGCGCGGCGCGGATAGTTTCCCGATACATCACCCGACCAGAGACGAACGTCCTGACCATTTCACCCTGATCGTTGGCCTGCAACAGCAAACCCACCTCAGTGACATAACCGAGCGAGTCGCACCGCACCGGGATGGCCTCCACATAGACCATGGGGAGGCGGCGGCGGGCTTCGTAGAGGTCATCCTCTGAAAGCCACCCGGGATTGGGGTCTGGGGTGCGAACGTTCATACCTTGTTTTATCGCAGACAAGCCGTCGACGGCGGGCGGCGCGCTGCACTTCGGCCATTGGCTGAATTGCCAGACCGCAGCACACCCCTGATGCGGTGACCGCCGGGCGGGGGTGGCCGGGCAGTGATCGCCGGGGGTGGCCGCCGACCGCCAGCTCAGCCTTCCGGCCGCTCACTGATGGTGAATGACCGGTGCGCTGAGACAGGCACGGTCAGGATGCGGTTCCTGCCCGTCCCTGACATTTCGGCGGAGAAGCCGGCGTGCTGCACCCGGAGCCGGAGGTCCGCGACATCGCCCGCATAGTCAAAACCCACCTGGAAGTACTGGTGTCCGCCGGTCCGCACGACCACCCGGCCGCCGTTCTTGGCGGTGAAATCCGTTGCTTCGGCCGCCGGGCCGTGGGGGCGTGCCCCAATGTCTCTGAGCATCCTGGCTGCCCTCTGCGGGTCGGGGGTCGACCAGATGCAGACAACGGTCAAGGCGTGATCCACGTTGGGGTCCAGGAGCCGTTCGCCCTGATCGACGGGGATGGTTTGTCCCGGCGCCTCGACCCGGACAGCCGTCATGCCAGCCGCATCCCTGATCACTTCCGCTGCTGTTCCGCTCTCTGCGGTGCGGCGGGCAAACTCTTCGAGAACTCCCGCCTCGAAGCCCAACAGCGTCAGTTCGGCGGTGCCCGGCTGGAGCGCGATCCGGCCACCGCCCGCGTCGAAGAAAGCAGTCCCCTGCTGCTGGACCATTCCCAGGGCCGGAAGCAGGTCTCCCAGCAGCTTGGGGTCGGTGGTGATCAGGGTGGGGCGAACGCGCAGCATGTGGGGCCTCAACGGATTCTGGGGGTCGGGAAGCTCAGCCGAGCATGAAGGTTTACAGTAACCCCATGAAGGCTGAACTGCCCGAACTGTTGGTTCCCGATGCGTCGGCGTGGAGGGAATGGCTTGGCGCCAATCACTCCGTCTCCCCGGGAGTCTGGCTGATCCTGCACAAGAAGGGCGGCTCCGTCACCGGGCTGACCTACGCCGCGGCGTTGGATGAGGCACTGTGCGTGGGCTGGATCGATGGCCAGGCCCGACGACGGGACGAGGGGAGTAGCTTCCAGCGGTTTACCCCGCGCGGCCCGCGCAGCATCTGGTCGGTACGCAACATTGGCTTCATTGAACGCCTCACGGCTGAAGGCCGGATGATGCCGGCAGGGCAGGCCGCCGTCGACGCCGCGAAAGCCGATGGTCGATAGGAGCGGGCCTACGCTGGGCCGGCCACTGCTGAGGTTCCGGACGACCTAGCCGCGGCCATTGCCGCCGAACCGGAAGCACAGGCCATGTTCGATGTTCTGACCTCACAAAACAGGTACGCCCTGATCTTCCGTCTGACCCAGCTGAAAACCGAGGCCGCCAGGGAACGGAACATCGCCAGGTTCGTGGCAATGCTCGCTCGACACGAGACTTTGTATCCACAGCGGAAGCTACCCTGAGCCGTCACAAAACCAATTAGGGCACACTTCTGTGACTAATTCGAAAAATTCCCGTGTAAGGTAATCCTTACCAACACTCCAATACTGGAATATCTTCGGAGACATCACACTCATGACCAACAGATTTGCTGCCCTAGCCGCTGGCGCCACCATCTTCGCCCTCGTGGGCTGTGGGGCGACGACCGAATCAGGCTCCGATCAAACGGATCCAGCACCAGCCGCCGAGTTGGAGAGCGACAATGCGTTCACCCTCTACTCCGGCCGCGACGAAGCACTGGTCCAGCCACTGATCGACATGTTCGAAGAATCCACGGGCGTTGAGGTGGACGTGCGTTACGGGAACACCGCTGAACTCGGTGCACTCCTCCTGGAAGAAGGCGAGCAGACGCCGGCCCAGGTCTTCCTTTCCCAGGATGCGGGGGCGCTCGGCGCTCTCAGCAGCGCCGGGTTGTTCAGTACCCTCCCGGAGGACCTCGCGGCCACCGTTCCCGACGGATTCACCTCCACGGATGACAGCTGGGTGGGTGTCACGGGCCGGGCCCGCGTCATCGTGTACGACGGCGAGGAGCTGACGGCTGAGGAGGTCCCAGTCTCCGTGGATGACCTGACCGAACCCGAATGGTCCGGTCGGGTGGGGGTAGCCCCATCGAACGCCAGCTTCCAGGCCTTCGTCACGGCCTACCGGGTGCTGAACGGTGAAGAGGCAGCCGATGAATGGGTATCGGCGCTCGCGGCCAACGACCCACAGATCTTCGAAAACAACGGGGCTGTCCTGACCGCTGTGAACGAGGGAGTTGTTGAAACCGGTTTGATCAACCACTACTACTGGTTCCGCCAGGCAGCCGAGGCCGGCGAGGAAAACATGCGCGCCCAGCTGTCCTACCCCGAAGCCGGAGACCCAGGCTCCATCGTGAACGTCACCGGTGCGGGCATCCTGTCCAACGCCGCGCAGGACGCCGACGCCCTCAAGTTCGTCGAATTCCTGGTCTCGGCTGAAGCGCAGCAGTACTTCGTCGACGAAACGTTCGAGTACCCGCTCGCGGACGGTATTGACGCACCCGAGGGATTGCCAGCGTTGGATTCGCTGGTCAACCCGGACCTGGACCTCTCGGATCTGGAATCCCTGGAACAGACCCAGGAACTGCTCAGCAAGCATGGGCTGATCTGATCTAGGTAGGAGCCGGTGACCCTCGAATGACCCTCGTCCGAACTGGACGCGCCAGCAGCACGCTGGCGCGTTCAGTTCGTGCGCCCGGCACCGGCCGTGCCCCCTGGGTCAAGCCTCCCGCCTGGCTGCTGCTTCTGGCCATGCTGGCTGCCACCACGGCAGCGATCCCGTTGGTCTACCTCGTCGCACGCACCACCGACGCCGGGTTCACCGAACTCGTCGACACGCTCCTGCGGGCCAGGGTCCTGCAGCTTGCGCTGAACTCGGTCCTGCTGGCGGCATCGGTGACCATCGCATGCCTGGTGCTGGGTACCGCATCGGCGTGGGTGTTGACCCGGGTCAGAATCCCCGCACCCCGCGCCATGCTCCTCATCTCAGCTTTGCCGCTCGCCGTCCCCTCCTACCTCGCTGCCTACGGCTGGCTGGTCTGGTTGCCGACCCTCGACGGATTCTTTGCGAGCTGGCTGATCATGACGGCCGTCTGCACGCCCTATGTCACCTTGCCGGTTGCCGCAGCGCTCCGAGGCGCCTCGGGCGATCTCGAGGCGGTGGCCCGCACGCTGGGCCGCGGTCCCTGGGGAGCGTTCAAAGCCGCGACCTGGCCGAGGGTCAGGCCTGCGGCCGCCGCGGGCGCCCTCCTCGTTGCCCTGTACACACTCTCGGACTTCGGGCTGGTGTCCATGTTGCGGTACCAGACCCTCACCTGGGGCATCAATTCGGCCTACGGCGCAAGCTTCGACCGCAACCAGGCGGCGCTGCTCGCGCTCATGCTCGTTGTCCTGGCGCTGACGGTGGTGGCGGGGGAGAAACGGTTCCGTGGCCGGGTCAGCCAGGGGGCAGGCCGCGGCAGGGTGCCGCTGGTCGCGCCCCGGCGCTGGCTCGCC